>CANKXC010000028.1 GCA_947487355.1 Comamonadaceae bacterium
GGCATGAAGTCCACACACTTTGCAATCACATTGCGCACACTTTCCAAGTACTCCTGAATACCACCTTCATCTTGCAAATCCACCAAGGGGTTGTAGCGTGCAGGTTTGAGGTTTTGGCCTTCCATCACTTGCAGCCAACCCACTTGCGAGAACAACTCTTCATTGAACCTGAAGATACGCCCGTGTGTTTGGAACAGTGCGATTTTTTCTTTGAGTGAATCGGGTACCGCCATGTTGGCACACGCTTTCCAAAACTCAGAGTCTGTGCGTTGATTGACGTGATAGTGCAGGATGATGAAATCGCGAATGCGCTCAAACTGAAAGCGACTTTGTGCGTTGTAAGTGTCAATGTCGAGTTGGCTGAAACCTTTGTCTGGAAAAAACTCAATCAACTGCGCAACCGCCGCTTGAATTAAATGGATGCTGGTCGATTCCAATGGCTCAAGGAAACCACTTGAAAGGCCAACGGCAATGACGTTTTTGTTCCAAGCTTTTTTGCGCATGCCGGTGTTGAACTTGATCAAGCGAGGGTCTGCCAATGGCTTGCCATCCAAGTTCGACAGCAGCGTGGCAGCAGCTTCGTCTTCACTCACAAATTGGCTACAAAACACATGGCCATTGCCAATCCGATGCTGTAAAGGAATGCGCCACTGCCAACCAGCGCGATGGGCTGTTGAGCGGGTGTATGGAAGAAGCTGAGGCGCAGATTCGCAAGGCACTGCCAAAGCGCGATCGCATGGCAACCAATGCGTCCAATCTTCATAGCCTGTTTTTAAAGTCTCTTCAATCAGCAAACCTCTAAAGCCTGAGCAATCAATGAACAGGTCGCCCTCGACGCGTTCGCCACTGGCCAACACGACGGCATCGATGTGCCCATCGCTTTCGCGCTGCGAGACTTGAACTATTTTTCCTTCGGTGCGCACAACGCCACGAGCTTCGCACACCTTGCGCAAATATTTGGCGTACAAATTGGCGTCAAAGTGATAGGCGTAAGTGATGTCGCCCAAAGGCGAATTAGGGACCGATAAATCGGGCCGCATGAATTTGTTGGCGCGTGCTGCTGCTCGCGTGATGGAGTAACTGCCCAAATCAGCCGCTTTGCCAGCTGCGCGCATTTTGTGCCAGTATTGCTCAAACGGAACGGTCCAAAGATCTTGGCCGATGGCGCCAAAACCGTGAATGTAGCGATCGCCTACTTGCCCCCAATTGACAAACTCAATGCCCAACTTGAAGGTGCCATAGGTGGCTTTGAGAAATTCATTTTCGTCAATGCCCGCTACTTTGTTAAAGCGCTGAATCATGGGGATGGTGGCCTCACCCACACCCACAATGCCAATCTCATCAGACTCAACCAATCGGATGTTGTATTTGCCGCGCAGAACGCTGGCCAACGCAGTGGCGGTCATCCATCCGGAGGTACCACCACCCACAATCACAATGTTTTGAATTAAAGCGTTTTGCATACTCACAACCATGAATAAAAAAAGGGGGGACAAGCCCCCCTTAATGTAGCTTCCTTGTCAAAAACCGACAGAGGAAGGTGATTTACAAATTCAAATTAGAACTTGTAAGTAGCGCCCATCAAGTAGACCTTGCCGTATCTGACTTTCTCGACGATGTTGCTAGGCGTGTTGCTGTAACGCTGGAACTGCGCGTTGCTGGCGTTGTTCACTTGGAACAAAACTGACAAACCTTTTGCAGGACCTTGTTGGAACTCGTAACCAGCTTGCAAGTCGACCACAGTTTCGCCCTTGATGAAGGTCAACTGACGCTGGTCTTGGAAGTCGCTGATTTCACCCAAGAAGTCGGAGCGCTTGCGAGCTGCAACTGCAATTTGGAAGCCACTCTTCTCGTAGTACAAACGCATGTTGTCGACATCTTTAGACAAGCCTGGCAATGGAATCTTGTCGCGGCCAATGTCGTTCGTGCTGAACGCGCTGGTAGGCAGGTTCACATTGCTGCTGGTGCTAGATTTGTTCACCATCACACCAAAACCATCCAAGCTAGGTGTCAACATAGAGAAGGGCACGTTGATGGCCACTTCAATACCGCTGATGTCACCGCCTTGACCATTGGTCGGACGAGTCAACATGCCCATGGTGGGGTATGTCAAGCCGGCAGGTGTGTAGCCTTTGAAGTCAAATGGCGTGGCAGTCTTCAGAATGTAGGTGTCTAACTTTTTGTAGAAACCAGCCACGCTGATGTAACCCTTTTTGCCGAAATACTTCTCGTAAGACAAGTCAAATGACTTGGCGCGGAAGGGTTCCAAATCGGGGTTACCACCGTCGCCGGTGTACATGCTCTTGCTGGTGTCGTAGCCCATGCCCATGCTGGCACGCATGTCAGACATGTTGGGTCGTGCCAAAACTTTTGCAACACCCAAACGGAAGACTTGGTCATTGCCCGCATCGAAGTTCAGGTTCAAGCTGGGGTTGAAGTCACTGTAGGTTTTGCCGCGGCCAATGGTGGCTGTTGGGCAGGTAGAAACAGAGTTGCAGTTAGGCGTGTTGACGTTAAAGCCAGTGGAGCTTTGGTCTGTGTTGACCAGTTGCGCACCCACATTGCCGCGGTAAGGCATGCCCATGAAGGTGCCGTCCATGTCACCTTTAACAAAGGTGGTGGTGACCTTCTCGCTCACAGACCAGTCTTTGTTCAAGATGGCGCTGTTAACTGTTCTGGCAACATCATAAATTGTTCCCAAAGAACCACGTGGATCCCATGAAACGACTTGGATGCCTGAAGTGCCTGCAACGTTGGTTGCAGTGCCTGGCACGGTTGTACCTGCATAAGGATCGTTGCCCTTGATGAACAAAGTGCCTTCGAGGGTTGTTCTGACTTTCTGGCGGTCTGAGAAGTTGGCGCCAATTTCAACGGATGAAATAGGACCGTATTCAACATTGCGACGACCAGACAATCTGATGTTGTCAACCTTGTCTGTGACGGTTGGAATGGCTGTGTAGCCAGCTTGTGGGAAGCTTGGACCACCGCCCCAGCCGTTCACGTCCGTCAACTTCATCAAAGATCGGTCTGCGTAGTTCAGGCCTGTTTTGAGAACAACATCTGACAAGTTAGAACCGTTGAAACCGGTCCAAGACAAGGTGTCTGTTCTGCCAGTCGTGTTGCCGTTGCCTGGCAAACCAGCTGTTGTTTCATAACGGCTGCTTTGACGGAAAACTTTTGACTGTGAAACATCGGCCATGGCGCGCCAGTCGCCAACCTTCATTTTGGTGTTCCAACCAAATGAATCGAGAGAGTCCTCGCCGCCTTCAACGTGATTGCGAATGACACCTTTGAATTTGTCGATGGTTCCGCTTGTTGCAAAACCTGCTGAGTTAATCACAGCATTGGTCAATGTACCTGTGGGGTCGTATTGGCCCTGCTCTAGTGTGGCACCTTCAATACCGGTCTTCTTAAGGCCAAAGGTACCTTTAGAAGTGAAGACATCCAACACCGTTTCAAAGTCTTTATTGGGCTTGAACTGAACAACAGCCATCATGCCTTGACGATCGGAAGTGCTCTGCTCTGTGTCAGCACCAAATCCGCCAAAGATTTTGACGGTTTGTCCGTTGTAGGGCACATCACGGTTCCAACCACCCCATGTGTTGAACTTCAACTGTTCTGCGCCAGCGTCTTTCAACTTGGTGTAGCCCAAGGCAATACCCAATGTGCGGTCTGCAAATTGGTCAACATAAGAGAATGATTGGCGATCGCCCTTGCCTTCGCCAGCGCCAGATTCAATTCCTGAGCGTTGTGAGCGTGCATTGGCTGCGAATGTGCGCTTGTTGTAGTCCAAAGGACGCACAGTGCGCAGGTCGATGGTAGAGGCCAAACCTTGACCCACCAAAGAAGCTTCTGGCGTTTTGTGAATCACAATGGAGCTGAGCAATTCTGCAGGGAACTGGTCAAACTCAACGCCACGGCTATCGCCTGTTGACGCTTGCTCACGGCCATTCAGCAATGCACCGTTGAAGTCGGGCGACATACCGCGAACGCTGACAGACTGCGCGCGACCTGTCGATTTGTTACGCTGAGCAGTGACACCAGGCAAGCGAGAAATTGACTCGGCCACAGTGCTGTCTGGCAATTTGCCGATGTCTTCAGCAGACAATGCCTCAACAATACCGTCAGAGTTACGTTTGGTTGCAATGGCGTTTTCAATAGAGGCGCGGATACCCGTCACCACCACTTCGCTGCTTGCTTGTTGCGCATGCGCTGCGCCAGCAACGCTGATCAACAAAACGGCGCATCCAACAGCTACTGGGCTGACTTGGAATCCGCGTTGTCTCTCCGCTTTGCGTGATTTTTGGTTTGTTTGTGTCATTCTTTTGACCTTATTTGAAAAATAAAAGAGGTGTGCCGCCCTTGGAAACTTCATGTAAACGATTGCACAGATGAATTGTGGAGTAAAACTACATCTTCTTTCACTTAGGAAAAACCCTAGCTGTTGTAGAAATAAAACCCTTGCATAAATGCATACTTAGATACTAATTAAGGTGTGAACTAGATCGTAAAAATCGATCAAAAATGAGGGAAAATCTCGAACCTTGTACCAAAATTACATCTTTGCATTCTTTATAGTCCTTGTTTGACGAAATTAATCCCCAAATCATGACCCGCTTCAAAGCTCTCCCCCAAGTTTCACGTCGTTTGGAAAGTCAGTTATTGCGCACAGCGCGCAATTGCGCCATGGCCTTGGCGCTGCCTTTATTGACAGGCATGGCCGCCACTAGCACAACTGCCCTGGCGCAAACCAACAACGCTGCAGCACCCGCCATCCGACCTGAGGTGGTCAAGTTGTTACAAGCATCACAAGATGCGCTTCGCGAAGGGCAACTGGACAAGGCTTTGACGTTGGCGCAGCAAGCCATGGCCATGCCCAATATTTCCAAGGACGAACGGCCGTATGTGCTGCGCACCTTGGCGGCGGCTGCCATGCAAGCCAAGAATTTTGTGTTGGCCATCAGCACCTTAGAAACCTTGGTGCAAGAGTTGCCCGACACCACCTTGCCCGATCAGAGGACTGCTCTCATTGAGTCCATCTTGAGTGCGGCACAGCAAGCTCAAGACCTCGAACGCTTTGTCAAATGGGCCCGTATTTATTTAGACCAAGGGGGCCGTAACCCGTCCGTGCGTCCTGTGCTCATTCAAACCCTCTCTGTTTTAAAGCAGCATGAGGCCGTCATCAAAGAGGTCAAGGTCAAAATCAAATCTGACGAAGAGTACAGCGTCAACACCCCCGAAATTGAATTGCGTTTAATGGCCTACAGCCAACGCATGTTAAAAGACGATGCAGGCTACAACGCTTCACTCAAAATGCTCCTGCAACGCTACCCCAGCAAAGCGTATTGGGCAGAAGTTATTCCGCGCGTGGCACGTCAAGCCAACTTCAACATTCGATTCGATTTGGATTTGTACCGATTGCTTGAACTCACAGGCAATATGGAAGACCCCACCGAATACACCGACATGGCCAACTTGGCCCTGAAGAATGGCTTGCCAGCTGAAGCCGCTAGAGTGGTTGAGTTGGCCTTCAGTTCAGGCATATTTGGCAAGGGCAGCGATGTGGCCAATCAGCAAAAGTTGCGTCAGCAAGTGCAGCAAAAATTGAACGAAGACGAAAAGGCATTGCCAGCCCTAGAAAAGTCTGCGAAAGACGCAAATGCCATTGCAAGCTTGGCCGAAGTTTATGCGTCCAAAAAACAATGGGAACTGGCATCCGCCACCTTTACCAAAGCCATCGAGATGGGTGGTTTGCGCCGCGAAGCCGAAACACGTTTGCACGCTGGCATTGTTTTAAACAAGCTGGGTAAAAAAGCAGACGCCGAAAAAATGTGGGACAGCGTTCAGGGCGACCCTACGGCGGTTGAAGTGGCGCAGTTGTGGAAGATTTGGCAGAAAGCCAGCTAAGCACCAAGTGGCGCAACAGAGTCTGTCAAAATTGCAGTTTAGACACAGTCGGCACAGACCCTCAAAGTGAACAAACGCAAAGTCCAAATGTTAGACATCGCCAAGTTGGCGGGTGTCTCAACGGCTACCGTTTCGCGCGCTTTGAACGGCAGTGAATCTATTCGTCCCGAAACGCGCGAGCGCATCATGGCTTTGGCGCAAGCGCATCAGTACACCGTTCATGCAGGCGCTAAAAATTTGCGCAGTGGCGAAAATCGCACATTGGGCTTGGTCATCCCTTTCAGGGCCGACTTGCCCATGCAAGTGACCGACCCCTTCTTCTTGTCCATCTTGGGTCATTTGGCCGACGCCATGACAGCAGCCCAATACGATTTGCTGTTGTCCCGTGTCGATGCAGACCACTTGGATGAATGTGCAGCGCTCTACGACTCAGGCCGAGTGGCCGGCATGGTCATGGTGGGCCAGTGGGACCATCACGATCAACTCAATGCCTTGGCCAAGCGCCGTGTGCCTGTGGTGGTTTGGGGTGCCATGTTGCCCGACCAGTTGTATTGCAGTGTGGGCAGCGACAACTTCAATGGCGGCCTGCAAGCCACTAGCCACCTCATTCAACAAGGTCGCAAACGCATTGCCTATATTGGTGACTTTCGTTCGGGTGAGGCCAAGTTGCGCTTCGAAGGATATTGCCAAGCGCTTCAATCACATGGGCTCGAAGTCAATGCAGACATGTTCATCTTGTCGCCCTACACGCCGCTTGAATCGCAAGAGGCCATGCATGCGTTTTGCGACAAAGGCATTGCCTTTGATGCTTTGTTTGCAGCCAGTGACTTGATTGCCATCAATGCCATGGGCGTTCTCAATGCGCGCGGTTTGAAAGTGCCCGACGACATTTCTGTGGTGGGCTACGACGATGTGGACGCATCACGTCACAGTTTTCCGCCACTCAGCACCATTCGGCAGCCCTTGGATTTGGCTGCGCGCGTTTTGTTGGAGTGCTTACAAGAAGTGATGCGGGGCGGCCAACCTGCATCTCGTCAACTCAACAGCGACCTGGTGGTTCGGGCCTCTACTCAGTCTTTGTAATTGGCCGCGGAGGCCGCTGCCTTTAAAGCAAACTCTGCACGCAGTGCCCGCAGCTTTTCGCGGGGATCTTCCTTGATGGTATTTTTGTCCAAAGCCATTTCTTGAATGAATCGGCTGGGCAATGCGGCAATGGTGTCACGGCCTTTTTTGCGGCGCTTGGTCCAGCTCACCGCCAAAGTTCTTTGGGCCCGTGTAATGCCCACATACATCAAGCGACGCTCTTCTTGCAGCCGCGTCAGTTGGCCCTCCGCATGAACCTGCGCATCAATCGATTCTTTGTTGTCCTCGTCCATTTTGAAAGGCAACAAACCCTCGTTCACCCCCACTAGCATCACATGCGGCCACTCCAAACCTTTGGAAGCATGCAGTGTCGAAAGGGTGACCACGTTGGGATCGGTCTCTCGCTCATTCAAAGTGGACAGCAAGGAAATGGTTTGAGCAACCTCTAACAGCGACTTGGTTTCGGCTGCCACACTGACGCCCGCAGCGTCATCGATGGTGCCGCCACAGCGCCCCGACATCCAATCGACAAACTCAAGCACATTGGTCCAGCGCGCAGCGGCCACCGCTTCGTTGTCTTCACCGTCGTACAAATGTTTCTCGTAACCAATTTCTTTCAGCCATTGCAACAAAAATGCTTTGGCATCGTCGGCGCCATGTGTTCGCTTGGCGCGGTATTCTAAATCATTCATGTAGCGGCCAAACTCGTGCAGGCTTCCTACGGCGCGAGCCGAAAGTTTGGCGGCCAGGCTGTTAGAAAACAAAGCCTCAAACAAACTGAGCTTGTATTGGCTGGCCAAAGTGCCCAGCCCCGCCAGTGTCTGATGACCAATGCCTCGTTTGGGACTGGTGACGGCGCGCAAGAAGGCAGGGTCATCGTCGTTGTTAACCCACAACCTGAACCAGGCGCACAAGTCTTTGATTTCTGCGCGGTCAAAAAAACTTTGGCCACCAGAAACTTTGTACGGAATTTGCGCACGCCGCAGCGCTTTTTCAAACGGCTTGGCCATGTGATTGGCGCGGTACAAAATAGCAAACTCTTTGAAGTCTCGGTACTGCACACCGCCTGCGGTGGTGGCCGTACCTGCACGCAAAGATTGAATGCGAGCCACCATGCGTTCGGCCTCATGCTCTTCGTTGTCAGCATCGACCACACGAACGGGCTCGCCTTCGCCCAATTCTGAAAAAAGTGTTTTAGGAAACAGCTTGGGGTTAGGGCCAATGACGTTGTTGGCCGCGCGCAAAATGGCACTGGTGGAGCGGTAGTTTTGTTCTAGCTTGACCACCTTCAATTGCGGAAAGTCTTGCGGCAATCTTTTCAAATTGTCCAAGGTGGCACCGCGCCAACCATAAATCGATTGATCGTCATCGCCCACTGCCGTAAAGCGTGCGCGTTCTCCCACCAAATGCTTCAGCACTTCGTATTGCGTGGCGTTGGTGTCTTGGTATTCATCGACCAACACATGGCCCATGGCGGCTTGCCAGCGTTCACGCACTTCAGGAAACTGCGCCAACAACTTCAAGGGCAAGCCAATCAGGTCATCAAAGTCCACACTTTGATAGGCCGATAAGCGCTCTTCATAGCGCCCCATAATTTTGGCGGTGATGCGCTCACTGTCTGTCTTGGCTTGCGCTTCGGCTTGAGCTGCATTCAGGCCGCTGTTTTTCCAGGCACTGATGGCCCATTGCCATTGGCGTGCGGTGTTGGCATCGGTGGTGCCGCCGCAGTCTTTCAAAATGCTGGTGACATCGTCCGAATCCAAAATGCTGAATTGGGGTTTCAGCCCCAGCACGTGGCCGTCTTGGCGCATGATGCGCACGCCCAATGCGTGAAACGTGCAAATCAAGACTTCTTGCGCACCCCTGCCAATGAGTTTTTTGGCACGCTCGCGCATTTCACTGGCGGCTTTGTTGGTAAACGTAATAGCCGCAATGCGTTTGGGCTCCAGTCCCACTTCAATGAGTCGCGCTATTTTTTGCGTGATCACGCGCGTCTTGCCCGAGCCTGCACCCGCCAAAACCAAACAAGGGCCTTTGACGTAATTGACAGCTTCAAGCTGAGCGGAATTTAAACCAAACGTGGGGGAGGACATGCGAGAAAAAAAGAAATGCCACGCTCAAAATAAAACGCGGCAAGATCTTGAATCATAGCGGGCAAATGTGGGCCTGTAAGGACTGGCATTGGCAAGCTCAATTCCAAGGCACAATGTGCCCCATGCTAGATGTCTTGCGCGTTACCTTTCCATTTTTTGCGTTGGTCCTGTGTGGCTACTTGGCCGCCCGGCGCCAAATGCTGCCGTTCGAGGCCATTCCAGGACTCAATGGATTTGTTTTGTACTTTGCGCTGCCCTGCATGCTGTTCAGATTTGGTGCCAGCACGCCTATTGCGCAGCTCTTAGACGCTGGCGCTTTCTTCATGTATTTGTTTTGCGCCTTGGTCATGGTGGCCTTTGTGGTGGCGGTCACGCTCAACAAGCGCATTGGCTGGAACGATGCCGCTTTTGGGGCCTTGGTGGGCGCCTTCCCCAACACAGGCTTCATGGGCGTTCCCTTGTTGGTGGCCTTGTTGGGCACGGCTGCCGCAGGGCCCGCCATTGTCACCATCGTCATCGACATGGTCATCACCACGTCTTTGTGCATTGCGCTGTCTAGGTTAGATGGTGCCGGTCAAAACGGGGTTGGCAATGCCGCTAAAAATGCGCTGTGGGGCATGACCAAAAACCCCATGCCATGGGCTATTTTGTTGGGCACTTTGTTTTCTGCCTTCCAAGTCAGCTTGCCGGGCCCTGTCGAAAAAACCGTCGCTCTCTTGGCCGATGCAGCATCGCCGGTCGCCCTCTTTACCATTGGCGCCGTCTTGGCACGTTCTCAAAAAATTGCTCACCATCCTCAGCATGGCCCGCTGACTTGGAAAGACTATGTGCCTGTGGCACTCATCAAGCTATTTTTGCACCCCTTGTTGGTCTTGGCGGTGGGACTGGCGGCCATCTCCGTAGGCATCCCCATTGATGTGTTTGCCCTCAAAGTCATGGTCTTGGTGGCCGCCCTCCCCAGTGCCAGCAATGTTTCTATGTTGGCCGAGCGCTTTGGCGCAGACAACGGCCGCATCGCCCGAATTATTTTGGTGTCAACAGCTGCGGCGTTCTTAACTTTTTCAGGCGCTGTGGCACTCTTGAAATGACGTGATTGTTTAAATGGCCAAGGGGTCGACATCAACCAGCCACCGAATTAAGCCCTTGTGAGCCGGCTCAAATTTTGATTCATAAAGCAATTGCTGCAGCACGTCTAAAGCTTTGTGCAGCGCTTTTCTAGACGTACTTTCGATCAGCATTTGCGCGCGCTCTACATTGGCCACACGCTGAATGCTCATGGGCACGGCGGGGTAGACGCTGACCTCTGCCAACCAAGCGGTATCGGCATCACTGGGCTCAGTCAATCGTGATTGCAAAAGGGCGTTGGCATTGTTTAAAAAAGCTTGCGCCACAGCCTGGGTTTTGGCATCACTTCGAATGAGTGCCTGAAAACTGTAAGGCGGTAAACCTGCTTCCAAACGCTCTTTCAATTGCTGTTCGGCAAACGCTGGATAGTCGTGTTTTTTCAGCGCTTCAAACAAAGGATGCGAAGGGTGAAAGGTTTGCACCCACATCTCACTGCTCGCGCTTTGTGCGGCATCGCGACCTGCACGGCCACCTGCTTGCATCAGCAAGGCGAACAATCGCTCGGGTGCCCTGAAGTCGCTAGAAAACAAAGCGCCATCGGGGTTGATGGCTGCGACCAATGTGATGCGCCTAAAGTCATGACCCTTCGCAATCATTTGCGTACCCACCAACACATCCACTTCGCCGCTGTGAACGCCTGCCAGTTGCGCTTCAAGCGCGCCCTTTAGTTTGGTACTGTCGGCATCAATGCGCATGACGCGCACGGCTTGGCCATCGGGCCGCTTCACATCGACCAACAATTCCGACAAATGCTCCTCAAGCTGCTCGGTGCCGCGGCCCAAGGGTGCAATGTCGGCATTGCCGCACGCTGGACATGCACGCGGCACACGCTCTGTAAAGCCACAATGATGGCAGCGCAAAGTGCGGTCAATTTTGTGAAAGACTCTGAATGCGCTGCAGTGCGAACACTCACTTTTCCAGCCGCAGTCTGCGCAATGCAACACAGGGGCATAACCACGCCTGTTCAGCAACAACATGCTTTGCTCACCCTTGGCCACCCGCTCTTGGATGGCTGCAATCAAAGGCGCAGACAGCACCGTTTTGCGAGGCTGATGGTTCATGTCGACGCGGCGTACAAACGGCAATTGACCCTCACCAATGCGCGCTGGCATTTGCAGTCGCATGTAGCGGCCTCCGTCATTTGCGGGCCGGCTTTGGTGCCAACTTTCTAAGGACGGTGTGGCCGATCCCAAAATGACTTTGGCACCTTCAAGCCGGGCTCGGTAAACCGCCAAGTCCCGCGCTGAATATCGCGCGCCTTCTTGCTGTTTGTAACTGGCGTCGTGTTCTTCGTCGACCACAATCCATTTCAAATGTGGCATGGAGGCAAACACGGCCATGCGCGTGCCCAACACAATTCGGGCGCTGCCATTGTGTGCAGCCAGCCAACTTTTTAAACGCTGTGGCCCCGTCATGCCGCTGTGCATCGAAACCACACCCTCTGCGCCAAAACGGGCTTTGACGCGCTCTTCCAGTTGGGGCGTCAAATTGATCTCGGGCACCATCATGAGCGCTTGCGCTTGCGGGTCTTGTGCCAAACTGTGCGCAATAGCTTGCAAATAAACTTCTGTTTTCCCGCTGCCCGTGGCGCCATGAATCAAAAACGGCCCAGCTGCAAGGTTCATTTGAGACAGCACCAGTTGCTGTTGTTCTGACAAGGGCCAAGGTGATTGCAAAGCGTCAGTAGCCGCATCGTTGTTGGCACTGGTTTTTTTCAAACGCCTGGCCAATTGCACTGGCGTCATGTCGCGAAGCTGTGGCGGCAGTGCCGCCAAGGCCACTTCGCCAATGGCGCGTTGGTAATACTGCGCTGCAAATTGAACCAGCTGCCGCCAGTGCGCATTTAAAGGTGGCACGCCTTCCAAAGCTGCTGCTATGTGCTTGACCGTATGCGCACTGGACGACTCGGGTGCTGAATCGTGCACGCCCCAAACCACACCCAGAACCTCACGCTTGCCAAAGGGCGCGCGCACCAACTGACCCAGCACCAAGTCCAAATCGGTGGTGTAGGTCAGCAACCCCCCCACTTGGCTGTGGGCTGGTGCAGAAACGGCAATGTCAAGCCACTTTGGCATTCAGAACTTTATGGAAGTTGAGTGAAACATTAAAAACATCAATTCTGACAGTTTGTAGCTCACAAAATTTCTTGAAAACAGCGATAAGTTGTTGTTTTTCAAGCCCTTTAGGGACAGTCCCAAGAAACTGTGGATAACTTTGTTGAAAACTCTGCCCGACGGCCCGCAAAGCCTTGAAAAATAAGGCTTTGCTTGGATTGCTTGCGAACTGAGCAGAAAATAAATAGTTAACAAAATCAATGACTTATGGGATTTTGGAGACGCGTGATCACGACAAAATACGAGAGCTAATTTTAAATTCTAAGGAAACAACTTTTGTGCATAAGTCAATAGAAAAAACCCAAAAATATTTAAATTTTTGGGTTTTTTTCAGGGGTTTTCTGTGCTTTAGAGTCGAAGCGCCTTGGAATGACTGTGAACCGCTTCGACCAAGGCCGAAACATGCTCTGGCGGCGTAAATTGGCTAATGCCGTGGCCCAAATTGAAGATGTGCGTGGGCCCAGTGCTGTTGGCATCGGTGTGGGGCTTGCCAAAGCTGTCCAAAACCCGAATGACCTCTTTTTGAATGTTGGCAGGCGGTGCGAACAAAACATTGGGGTCAATATTGCCTTGCAGCGCTTTACCAGGGCCATTGACAGCACCGCCCACCATTTGGCGTGCGCGTCCTAAGTTCATGGTCCAGTCAAGTCCCAACACCTCACAGTCGAGGCGGCCCATTTCTTCAAGCCACAGACCACCGCCCTTGGTAAATACAATGCGGGGAATTTTGACGCCCTGGTGCTCTTTCTTCAGAAGGGCCAAAACTTGTGCCGTGTAGGCCAAGCTAAATTCTTGAAAGGCTGAATCGGCCAACACGCCGCCCCAGCTGTCAAAGATCATGACCGCCTGAGCACCCGCTTCAATTTGGGTGTTGAGGTAAGTGGCCACGGCTTGTGCATTGACCGCCAACATGCGGTGCATCAAGTCGGGGCGGCTGTACAACATGGATTTCACCAAGCGATAGTCGTCAGAGCCTTTGCCTTCCACCATGTAGCAGGCCAATGTCCAGGGGCTGCCCGAAAAACCAATCAAGGGCACGCGGCCGTTCAGGGCTTTGCGGATGGAGGTGACAGCATCGAACACATAGCGCAGCTTGGCCATGTCGGGGACTTGCAACTCGGCCACTGCGGCCTCATCGCGCACAGACTTGGCAAAGCGGGGTCCTTCACCTTGTTCAAAACTCAAGCCCAAGCCCATGGCATCTGGCACGGTCAAAATATCGCTGAACAAAATGGCGGCATCGAGGGGGTAGCGGTCTAAGGGTTGCAAGGTAACTTCGGTGGCAAAGTCTACGTTGGTGGCCAGTCCCATGAAGCTGCCCGCTTTGGCCCGTGTGGCGCAGTATTCAGGCAAATAGCGACCCGCTTGGCGCATGAGCCAGACGGGCGTGTGGTCACTGGCTTGTCGCCAGCAGGCGCGCAAAAAGTTGTCGTTTTGAAGAGGCGCAAAAGAATCTGTGGTCATGAAAATAACATTTTTCTAAAGGACTGCTGCATTCTCGCAGACTGCCCACGCTAAACAAAAAAAAAGTGGTATTTACGCAAAATTAAGGCGCAGATTTCACCTGACTCAAGGCGCTTTGAACTTCTTGAACCGATGGCAACTCCGACAAAATAAGCACCTCTTGCCCAGGTGCATACCATGCGTACACTGGCAAACCATTGCGTCCTAATTGGTTCAGGGCTTTGGTAATTGCGGGGTCGTAGCGGGTCCAATCGGCACGCAACAGCAACACATTTTTTTGTGCAAAGTCTTGTAACAACTTGGCATCTGAAAAGGTGGTTTTCTTATTGAATTGGCATGTCACGCACCAAGCCGCCGTAAAGTCAATAAAGACAGGCCTTCCTTCTTTTCTGGCTGCGCTGACCTTGTCTTCAGACCAGGCTTCCCAAACAATGGCCGGCCGTGATGCGTCACCTTGTG
>CANKXC010000029.1 GCA_947487355.1 Comamonadaceae bacterium
TCGCCACCAATCCAGTTGAACAAGAAAAATACCAACAAAATCACACCCGCCAGGGTGGGAATCATTTGCCACAAACGGCGAAGAACATAAGCACTCATGGTCTGATCCTCGCCTTAAGGTTTTTGAATGTCATAGTAAATCCAATCCCCCAATAGGAGGGGATGCTTGCGATAGCCTTCTACATTTTGGTGGCTAAGGCGGGTTGCAATGCTGGTTGAGCTAAGGCCCAAAACACCATTGACTTCCATCAGGCGGTACATGTTGTGCAAAACACGCACCCTTTCTGGGCCGTCTGGCAAACGTTTAAGTTGATCAAAGTAAGCGTCGTATTCAGGGCTTTCAAAACAGGCGTAATTGTTTTGACCAATGGTTTTTGAATACAGCAACTTCATCACAAATTCTGCTTCAGCTGAGCGCGTCCATCCCAATGACCAAGATGGAATGGCGCATTGCTTGCCCTGCTTCAACATTTCAGGAAATTTGTCTTTCTTAACCTTCAGGCGGATGCCCAAGCGGTCCATGGATTTTTTCCACAACTCATCGCGCTCGCGGTCAATGGAGGATGTGGACGAGTACATGGTGAAGACCAAAGGCTTGCCATCGGGATGTGTGCGATAGCCTTTGGCATCTTTTTTGTAGCCAAATTGATCCAGCAAAGCATTGGCAGACAGCGGACTGAACTTCACCAAGCTTTTGTAATTGGGGTCATGACCCGCAATAACAGGCGAAACCATTTGCTGAGCTTTGACCGCTTGGCCTTTGCGAATCACTCGGATTTCTTCGTCCACATCATAGCCCATGATGATGGCGCGGCGCAGGGCAATTTTTTCGGGCGTGTAGCCGCCAATGACGGGGTCTTTTAAATTGAAAAATTGATAGCGAATGTCTGGCTCGACACTGCGGTACATGTTGACACCTTGCGAGACCCAGGTTTGCAACAGATCGTTTTTAGGCGTGAGCGCTTTTTCAATGAAGGAAGGCGGAACGGCCACGACGTCAATTTCTTTACCACTGAAAGCCAACCACATCGATTGGGGCTCTTCGATGATGCTGACCTCAACACGGCCAATTTGCGGCATCTTGCGGCCCTGCATTTGATTGGCAATGCGCTGTTCTGCAAGATTGTTAGCCGGAGCCTCAAAATTCCAAACAAAACCTGCGTACTCGGGGTTGGCTTTCAAAATAATTTTGGATCCACGCACCCACTTTTCAAGCATGTAAGGCCCTGTTCCAACTGGGTTGCCCATGACGCCCTCGAAACCATATTTCTCAACCACCTCACGCGCCATGCCGGCAGCATACGGATTGATCAGCAAGCTTAAAAAGTTGCGGTCGGGTTGGTTCAATTGAATGACCAATGTGTAACGGTCGGTGGCATAAACACCAGGATGTTTTTGGTCGTAATCAAATTTGCCACTGGCAACAGCTTGTTTGCGAGACTCTGCAAAGCCAAGAATTTTGTCATCCAAGTCAGAGACTTGGGGGCTGCGATTTTTGGGGTCTGCATGGCGAAGAAAGACATACACAAAATCGTAAGCTGTCAGTTCTCTTCGAACACCCTTGAAAGCTTCGTCAGGCGTGAAATACAAACCCTTTTTAATTTTGAAGGTGTAGGTTTTTCCGTCCTTGGAAATCTCTGGCAAGGCTTCAGCGGCATCGGGCACAAACTTGGTGGGCATGGCCATCCAGTCGTAAGTCACCAAGGGTTGAAAAATAGCCGCAGTGATGGTGTTGGAGTACAAGTCATTGACACGCACCGGATCGAACCCTGTCTCAGGCACTGGAAATGCAATGCGCATGACTTTGTTAGGGTCGGCAGGATTGGCTTTGGGGTTGGGCGGTGGACTGGCCAACGCGGATGAGAGTCCCATGCACAAAGCAAGCGAAAGCAAGAAACCCTTGCTAGTTTGATGGGCCTTGGCTTTTGAAATGGGTAATCTGACTGTTAAACAATCGACAAAATTCACAATAGTCCTTTGCAGGCAAAAAGCACCTGAACAGGTGAGAAAAGTTTCAAGCTTGAAGAATAATCTAAGATGAGCTTGATTCAGCAAAATTGTTGAGCTTGAAGGGTTATTTCAAAGCGCAAATTCTGATTAGTGCGTGTAAACCCTTAAAGTTCAAATCATCTTTAGTGAAAGAAATTTAACCATGAGCAATCCACTTCTCGAAAAATGGCACACCCCTTTTGAAATGCCGCCCTTTGAGCAAATCAAGTCAGCGCATTTTTCGGAGGCTTTTGAACTTGCACTTCAGCGCAATCAAGCAGAGATTGATCAAATCGCCAATCAAACATTGCCCGCTACTTTTGAAAACACCCTGTTAGCTTTGGAAAGCAGTGGTGAGTTGTTGAACCAAACAGCCTCGGTGTTTTTTAACTTAAGTTCTTCGCACACTTCTCCCGAAATTCAAGAAATAGAAAGGGTGATGGCGCCCAGATTGGCAGCACATTCAGCCGCACTTTTTTTAAACGGTGCTTTGTTTCAACGGATTGAAAAAATTTATGCAGACAGAAACAGCTTGGGCCTGGATGCCGAAAGCATTCGCTTGGTAGAGCGCTATCACTTGGATTTTGTTCGCGCAGGGGCCAAGTTAAAAGACCATGACCGCGTGGTGTTTGCAAAAAACACCGAGCGGCTTGCCTCCTTGTTCACAGCGTTTTCTCAGAATGTGTTGGCTGACGAAGCTTCATTCAGTTTGCTTTTGACACAAGAAGATGAATTGAAGGGTTTGCCAGAATTTGTCAGAAGTGCCGCACAAAAAATGGCCAAGGACCGCGGCATGACGCAAGCCAACGCACACGTCATTACGCTCTCAAGGTCTTCGCTGACGCCCTTCATGACCTTCTCTGAACGCCGTGATTTACGTCAGACACTCTGGACAGCATGGTGTCAACGCGGCGAGAACGAAGGCGCGTACAACAACGATCAGAACATGCGAGAAATTTTGGCTCTGCGATTGGCGCAAGCCCAACTTCTGGGCTACAAAGATTTTTCTGAATACGCACTGGCAGATACCATGGCAGGCAGCGCCAAGGCCGCCAGAGATTTGCTCATGAGAGTTTGGGAGCCGGCAAGGCTCAAGGCCCTTCAAGAGCGCGAGGATTTGAAGAAGCTTTCTAGCTTAGAAGACTTGCAAGCTTGGGACTGGCACTTTTGGACCGAGCGCGTTCGAAAAGAAAAATTTGATCTGAACGAAGCCGAAATCAAGCCCTATTTGCAATTGAGCAAATTGATGGAAGCCATGTTTTATGTGGCGCACAAGTTGTTTCACGTTAACTTTAAAGAAGTTAAGAACATTTCCAAATACCACGAGACCGTGACTGGATGGGAAGTGACCGACGCCCATGGCAAGCATGTGGGTTTGTTCTTAAGCGACAACTTTGCCAGAAGCAGCAAACGCTCAGGTGCCTGGATGAGCACCTACCGCGATCCGATGCACTTGAAAGAATCGGTTCGACCTATTGTGGTGAACAACAACAATTTCTCGCAAGGCGCGGAAGGCAAACCCACGCTTTTGAGCTTGGACGATGCACGTACTTTGTTCCATGAGTTTGGTCATGGTTTGCATGGCTTGTTGTCTCAAGTCAAATACCCTCGCCTGTCTGGCACCAGTGTGCTTCGCGATTTTGTAGAGTTCCCTTCACAGGTCTACGAAAATTGGCTAATGCAACCGCAAATTTTGAAACAGTTTGCCACCCATGCCGACACAGGCGAGCCCATGCCCGATGCTTTGTTGAAGCGCATTTTGGATGCGCAAACTTTCAACCAAGGATTTGCCACTGTGGAATATGTATCTTCTGCATTGGTCGATTTAGCGCTGCACGAAACCACCGATTTAAGTCAGTTGGATTTCAAACAATTTGAAGCGGCAACCTTGAAAGCCATTCAGATGCCACCGGCCATTGGCATGCGACACAGATTGCCGCACTTTTCTCATCTCTTCTCTTCCAACAGTTATGCCTCTGCATACTACGTTTACATGTGGGCTGAGGTTTTGGATGCCGATGGTTTCGATGCGTTTTTAGAAGCGGGCGATTTGTTTGCTACTGAACCTGCCAACAAGCTTTATGAGCATATTTACTCGGCAGGGAACAGACAAGACCCCATGCAAGCTTATGTGGCCTTTAGAGGCCGTGAGCCCACTGTCATGCCCCTACTGACAAAGCGCGGCTTGACCTAAAAAACCAGCTTTTGCAAGACCAAAAAAACCCCGCCTAACCGGGGTTTTTTAACTGTGCAATTAGACGTCATGAAGCCATAACGTCCAGAGGCTGATTAGCGAATGACCGCGAGTTGTTCGCGCTTGCCACCTTTGTAGGTGTACAAAGTCAGTGCGCCATTTTTGATGTCGCCCTTTTCGTCAAATGCAATGTTGCCTGTCACGCCTTTGTAGTCAATGGCTTTCAGCTTAGGCAAGTACTTAGCTGGATCGGCAGAGTCTGCGCTAACCATGGCTTGTGCCATGACCTTCACAGCGTCATACACATAAGGGGCGTAGACCTGAACATCTGCGTTGAACTTGGTTTTGAAGTCGGCGCGGAATTTGTCCATGCCCGCTTTTTGTTCACCTTCAACACCACCGGCTTCGGCGCAATAAACGTTTTCGTCGCTCATGCCTTCTGCTGCCAATTTGGCCAACTCTGTGGTGCAGATGCCATCACCACCCATGAACTTGGCGTTGATGCCCAATTGCTTCATTTGCTTGAGCATAGGACCTGCCACAGCGTCCATGCCACCAAAGAAGATGACATCGGGCTTTTTGCCCTTGAGGGTGGTTAGGATGGAGTTGAAATCGGAAGCTTTGTCAGTCGTGAATTCATGACCAACCAAATTGCCACCGGCAGCCTTGACTGCTTTTTCGAATTCTTCTGCCACACCTTGGCCGTATGCAGTGCGGTCATCAATGACGGCAATGTTTTTGCCTTTGAGTGTTTCAACAGCGTACTTACCCAAAGTGCCACCCAGGTGAACGTCGTCGGCCACCACGCGGAAGGCACCGGTATAGCCTTGGCGAGTGTATTTGGGGTTGGTGGCAGAGGGAGAGATTTGGGGAATGCCTGCACCGTTGTAGATTTGTGAAGCAGGAATGGTGGTGCCTGAATTGAGGTGGCCAATGACGCCATTGACTTTGGCATCAACCAACTTTTGAGCAGCTGCAGTACCTTGCTTAGGATCGGCACCGTCGTCTTCTGCCAAGAGTTCAAATTTGACGGCTTTGCCACCCAACTTAATGCCAGCAGCATTCAATTCTTCAATGGCCATTTTGGCGCCGTTTTCATTGTCCTTGCCCAGGTGGGCAATGGCACCGCTGGTAGGTCCAACGTGACCAATTTTGACAACTTGAACATCATCAGCCTTTTTGCCGCAGGCAACCAGGGTGAGTGCAACAGCAGCAACAGCAACTGCTGTCAGGGGGGTCTTAAGAGAAGACAATTTCATGAAAAGCTCCGTGGTAAAAAAAGATAGCTTCAAAGAAGCAGGACATAACGATACCGCAAATTAAACAGTCTGTGCAGACAAGTCATATCGATTGATCGTAAACCCCAATTGGGTGTAATGTTTCCACCGCGCTCGGGCGCTGACTTTGTCTGATTCCTCGGGGCCTACGACCTCAACCAGGCGTGTTAATTGCCCTAAATTGGTAGGGGCATCGGCGTTTAAATTCAGCGCCACATTCAATTGAGAAAGGGCCAAAAAAGAGGCCCAATCGCTTGCCAAAATGATACTTGATTGTTGAACCACCTTAAGGTCATCATTGGACCAGCAATGCGTCACAAAATCGGTTGGATTTAAATTCCACAAGCTTTGTTGCAATAAATGCAAGGCTTCTTCTGGCCCACAAACAGCGACCCTCTTGCCTTGCCCGCTTATTTTTCGAAGCAGTCTGCAAACGTAGGGCCACTTGTCTGGGGCGTTGAAATGAAAATCCACCTGCACCATTATTTTTTGGCGCTGGCCTGCTGAGACAAAAGATATTGCAACAAAAGGCCAACAGGTCGACCGGTAGCGCCCTTGGCACCGCCGCCCTTCCATGCTGTGCCTGCAATGTCCAGGTGAGCCCATGGATATTTTTGCGCAAAACGATGAAGGAATTTGGCGGCAGTAATGGCGCCGCCAGGACGACCACCCACATTGCCAACGTCGGCAAAGTTGGACTTCAAAGACTCTGCGTACTCTTCGTCCAAGGGCAAACGCCAGCAAAGGTCCATGGCATCGTTACCTGCTTTTTGCAGTGCATCAGCCAGTGCGTCTTCAGTGGCAAACATACCGGAACGAATAGCACCCAAGGCAATGACGCATGCACCGGTGAGTGTGGCAATGTCAATGACTGCTTTGGGCTTGAAGCGTTCGGCATATGTCAAAGCGTCGCACAGAATCAGGCGGCCTTCGGCATCGGTATTCAAAATCTCAATGGTTTGACCGCTCATGCTGGTTACCACATCGCCTGGCTTAACGGCCAGACCGTCTGGCATGTTTTCACAGGCAGGAATTAAACCGACCACATTCAGCTTGGGCTTGAGCAAACTCAAAGATTTGAAAACACCCAAAACGCTGGCGGCACCGCCCATGTCGAATTTCATTTCGTCCATTTCGGGGGCGGGCTTGAGTGAAATACCGCCGGTGTCAAAGGTAATGCCCTTGCCAACCAAAACCACAGGCGCATCAGTTTTGGCCGCGCCTTGGTATTTCAAAACAATGAAGCGCAAAGGTTCTGCAGAACCTTTTGCAACAGACATGAAAGAGCCCATGCCCAACTTGGCCACCTCTTTGGGGCCTAAGACTTCACAAGAAATGCCAGCCGTTTTGGCCAAGCCTTGGGCAGCCTTGCCCAACATGGTGGGGGTGGCGTGGTTGGCAGGACGGTTGGCCCACTCTTTGGCAAATTCAATGCCTTCAACCATGGCGACCGATGAGGTGAATGCTTCTTTCAATGCGCCATTGGCAGATTGCACGCCCAAGGTCACTTGCGTCAATTTGCGCAGTTTGGGCTTGGAATGCGTGGTACCGTAAACATAAGTGCTATCTGCCACGGCCAACACAGCGGCATGCAATTGCGCCGAAGTGACACTGCCTGCAAAAACCACAGCAGCTTTGCTGGTCTCGGCGGCCTTGAGGGTGGCCATGGCGCCCGTCAGGCCCGATTTGACGTCTGAAGGCTTGCCTTCACCTATGCCTACCAAAATGATTTTGGCAGCCGAAACACCCGCCAGGCCATAGGCTTGGAGGGTTTTTCCTGTTTTGTTGGAAAAGTCCTTGGCCTGAGTGGCTTTTGAAATCAATACAGAAAGAGGGTCTTTACCTGCTTCAAACTGCTCAGAAATGAGGACAATCAGGGTGTCTGTTGAGGTTTTGGCCGAAGAAGCCAATGAAAGTGTTTTTAATTCGAAGTTCATAATTGAGTGTTTCCTACGACGTAATGTTATTCCATTCTTCCATCAGAAAAGACTTGGCCCGAAGTTTTGGTGCCACGGTTGTGGTTTTGGCCACCATCGTGATGACCATTATTTTGATCCGAACTTTGGGACAAGCCACAAAAGGCAGCGTCAATCCCTCAGAAGTCATGTTAGTGATGGGCCTGACGGTCATCGGTCACCTCACAACCATTTTGACCCTGAGTTTATTCATCGCCGTGGTGTCCACACTGTCGCGCATGTACGCCGACAGCGAAATGGTCATTTGGTTTTCAAGCGGCAAGGGCTTGGCCACTTTTTCAAAACCATTGTTTCAATTTGCTTGGCCTGTTCTGCTTATGATCGCTCTCTTGGCCTTGTTTGTCTGGCCTTGGAGCAACAAACAAATTCAAGACCTCAGAGATCGCTACGAACGGCGCAATGACATCGAGCGCGTAGCCCCTGGTCAGTTTCAAGAATCTGCAGGTGGCAAACGCGTGTTCTTTATTGACAAAGACAGCCCCAACAACCAAACCGGTCGCAATGTTTTTGTCTCAAGTGTTGAAGGTGACTTTGAAAGCGTGACAACTGCGCAGCAAGGCCAAATTGAAATCAACAAGGGCGAGCGATTCTTAAGCTTGCAGCAGGGTCAACAAATGCTAAATAACCTCAAGACGGGTGAGGTTCGCATTACTGAATTCAGAGACTATCAACTCTTGATTGATCCATCCTCCAAGTTTTCTGTCAGCGATATGCAAAGTCGCATCATGACTTCGTTTGAGTTACTCAAAAACCCAACACCCATTAATTTGGGCGAACTGTCTTGGCGCGTTGGATTGGCGTTGGCTGCATTCAATTTGCTGCTGATTGGTCTGGCCGTGGCCAGCGTCAATCCGAGGGTTGGCAAAAGTTATAACTTGGCATTGGCCTTGTTCTGTTTTGTGGCTTACTACAACATGGTGAACGTGGGTCAAAATTGGATTGCTGCAGGTAAAGTTACGTTGCCTGCGTTCATGGTCACTCTCCATGGCTTGGCTTTTGTGTTCGCCATTTCTTGGCTCATGATTCGCCACTTGAATCTTTCCTGGCGCAACCTGTTGCCTTTGGCACCCGTTCAAAACAATTCGTCCAAAGCATGAAAACCATTCGTCGCCTCATTCATGGTGAGATTATTCGGGCAGTCAGTTTTGTCGCCATCGGTTTTTTGGCCCTGTTTGTTTTTTTTGACTTGGTTGATCAACTTCAAGCCCTCAGCAAAAACAAATATCAGGGGTACCAATTTCAGCACGCCTTGATGTATGTGGGCTTGCTAATTCCAAGTCATTTGTACGAGCTATTACCCATCTCTGTTCTCATCGGCGCCATCTTTGTGATGGCGCGTTTTGCACAGAGTTCAGAGTTCACCATCTTGCGAACAGGCGGTTTAGGGCCATGGCGAGCCTTGGGTTCCTTGTTTCAACTGGGCTTGGTTTTTGTTTTTGTGACCTTTATTTTTGGCGATTACATTTCGCCATGGTCTGACAAACAAGCGCAGCTCCTCAAAGCCAAATACCAAGGTCAGATTACGGTGGGTCAAACAGGTGCGTGGCTTCGAGAAAAACAAGGCAATTCGCAATTTGCCGTCAATGTGCGCGCCTTAAGCAGCGAAGGCCAACCAGAAAACATTCGCATTCATGAGTTTGATACGGATGGACGACTCTTGGCCATTTCAACCGCACCCAATGGTGTGTTTACCAACGACGGTGCTTGGCTTTTGAAATCGGTCGACCGCAGAATTTTCCACATCAAATCCAACGACGTATCGCGCATCGAACTTTTAAAATTGCCCGAATGGCAATGGAAAACAGATCTAACTGCAGAGATGATCAGCGCAGCGCTTCTCAGCCCCGACAAAATGAAAACCATTGATCTATTTCAGTATGTTCGGCATTTAGCAGCCAATGGGCAAAGTGCACAGCGCTATGAAATTCAGTTTTGGCGAAAAGTTTTCTACCCCCTCAGTTGCTGGGTCATGTTGACTCTGGCTTTACCCTTTGCCTATTTGCATTTCAGATCGGGCAACATTGCGGGCTATGTGTTTGGTGGGGTCATGGCCGGCATCAGTTTTTACTTGCTTAACAACGTCTTTGGCTTTATGGGCAATTTGCAAAACTGGCAACCTTGGCTTACTGCTGCGGCGCCCGCCATCATCTACAGCTTGGTGTCCTTGGCCACCTTTGGGTGGCTGGTCATTCGGCAATAATCAATCATGCAATCAACACCCCAACAAGGCATTGTTTTATTTGCCCATGGCTCTCGAGACCCTCTTTGGCGTTTGCCCATCGAGGCCGTTGCCCAACAAATTAAAACCATCTCGCCCTCGACCGAAGTCGTGTGCGCATTTTTGGAGCTCACCAGCCCCGATCTGCCCACATGTGTTCAAAAGATGTCCGAGCAAGGCTTGACCCACATTTCTGTGTTGCCTATGTTTTTGGGCATTGGCAAACACGCCCGCGAAGATTTGCCTCAAATCATGCAAGAACTGAAAGCCAGCTACCCCAATATTCAGTTTGATTTGCGTCGCGCCATTGGCGAAGAACCTGAATTGACCTTGGCAATGGCCAACATTGCGCTCAAATCTATAGATCAATAAGGCATAATAAATCCAAACTAATAGGGTTTATTGATATGAACTTACACCAATTCCGTTTCGTTCAGGAAGCGGCACGTCGCAATCTCAATTTGACCGAAGCTGCCAAAGCGCTTCATACCTCCCAGCCAGGCGTGTCCAAGGCCATCATTGAATTGGAACAAGAACTGGGCATCGACATTTTTGCGCGTCACGGCAAGCGTTTAAAACGCATCACAGAGCCGGGTCAGCATGTCCTCAAAAGCATTGAAGTCATCATGCGTGAGATTGGCAATTTGAAACGCATTGGTGAGCAATACAGCGCTCAAAACAATGGCACTTTGTCTATTGCCACCACACACACCCAAGCTCGCTATGTGCTGCCCGTGCCGGTTGCGCGTTTGCGTGACTTGTACCCGCAAGTGAATATCAGTTTGCATCAAGGCTCGCCCGATCAGGTGGCACGCATGCTGATGGACGACACAGCAGAGATTGGCATCGCCACCGAATCTCTGGCCCAGTACGAGGATTTGGTGACGCTGCCTTGTTATGAATGGCAACACATGTTGGTGCTTGCGCCAGACCATCCTTTGGCCCGCAAAAAACATTTGCACCTGGAAGACATTGCCAAAGAGCCGCTCATTACCTATCACCCCTCCTTTACAGGACGCACGCGCATTGACGCAGCGTTTGCCAATAAAAAATTGTCGCCTCGCATTGCATTGGAAGCCATCGATTCTGATGTGATCAAAACCTACGTTCGATTGGGATTGGGTATTGGCATTGTGGCTGAGATGGCCATGAAGGATGATCCTGTCGACGACTTGGTGGCCATTCCCTTGGGCAATTTGTTAGGCAAAAACGTAGCGCGGGTGGCGTTCAAACGTGGCGCATATCTGCGCAATTTTGTTTTCCAATTTGCAGAGCTCTTAAGCGACAGACTGACTGCTGCCTTGGTGGCCAAAGCCATGACAGGTCATGTGAACGATTACGAGCTGTAAGGCAACCATGCATCAAGCCATCACACCACAACTGGTTTCAAAGCACCCCGCCATGGGGACCACTATTTTTTCTGTCATGTCGGCTTTGGCAGCCGAGTCGGGTGCCGTCAATTTGGGACAAGGCTTTCCAGATTTTGAATGCGACGCCCAATTGATTGCGGACGTTTCTTCGGCCATGCAACAAGGCTTGAATCAGTATCCGCCCATGCCTGGGGTTGCCCCCTTGCGACAAGCTGTTTCTGAAAAAATTCAAAAACTCTATGGACATCATTACGACCCCCAGACAGAAATAACGGTCACTGCTGGCGCAACGCAGGCCATATTGACCATCATGCTTGCCGTGGTTCATCCCGGTGATGAAGTGATTGTTTTGGAGCCCTGCTACGACAGTTATGTTCCCAACATTGACATGGCGGGCGGTGTGGTGGTTCGGGTGCCTCTGACACCGGGCACCTTCAGGCCCGACTTTGACAAAATCCAGGCCGCCATGAGCCCGCGCACACGCGCCATCTTGATCAACTCACCGCACAACCCCAGCGGCATGGTTTGGCGCCACGAAGACATGCTGAAGCTGCAAGACATTTTGGCGTCAACGTCCATTGTGCTCATCAGCGATGAAGTCTATGAACACATGGTCTATCAGCCA
This sequence comes from Comamonadaceae bacterium, assembly GCA_947487355.1. Lineage (GTDB taxonomy): Bacteria > Pseudomonadota > Gammaproteobacteria > Burkholderiales > Burkholderiaceae_C > Limnohabitans_A. The sequence goes on from CANKXC010000029.1 coordinate 11,649, forward strand.
CTTAAACACTGCAGCGCCTCCAGTTATTCGGGTCTTGCAGCACGCGCCTTTGTAGTCTCTAGCTTTGGCAAGACCTATCACGTCACGGGCTGGAAAGTAGGCACGGTTGCCGCACCGGCTTCATTAACTGCTGAGTTCCGAAAGGTGCATCAGTTCAATGTGTTTACGGTCAATACACCTGTCCAACACGGCCTCGCAAAGTACATGCAAAACCCCAAACCTTATTTGGAGTTGCCCGCTTTTTATCAGCGAAAGCGTGACTTGTTTAGAGCGGGTCTAACCCGTACGCAATTCAAAATGTTGCCTAGCGAAGGCACTTACTTTCAGTGTGTCGACATTTCTGAGCTGTCTGTCCCAGAGAAAAACCTAGGCGAGTCAGAGTTTTGCAAATGGCTAACGCAAGAAATAGGGGTCGCAGCCATTCCCTTGTCTGCTTTCTATGGCAACGGCTTTGACCAAAACGTGATCAGATTTTGCTTTGCAAAAAAGGACGAGACCCTGAATACTGCTCTTGCAAGATTGGCCAGGCTTTAATCGTCTGACTCGGGCGCCAAGTTGGGGAACAGCACTGAGTTGTAACCAAACTTGCTAAAGTCTTTAACGCGCATGGGGTACAAAATACCCTCTAAGTGATCGCACTCGTGTTGCACCACTTTGGCATGAAAGCCATCTGCCACTCGGTCAATGGCATTGCCATGCTCATCGAAGCCTGTGTATCTAATTTTCATGGCGCGAGGAACTACAGCGCGCAAACCCGGCACCGACAAGCACCCTTCCCAATCGTGTTGCAACTCATCCCCAATTACTGTGATGGTCGGATTGATCAAGACAGTGGGAGGGATAGGGGCAGCATCAGGGTAGCGCGGAATAATTTGTCCTGTACCAAAAATAACCAACTGAACATCCCAACCAATTTGAGGCGCAGCCAATCCCGCGCCATTGGCAGCAACCATGGTCTCTTTCATGTCGGCAATGCCCGCCAGTAATTCTGGCGTGTTGAATGCCTTAATGGGCTGAGCTTTTCGAAGTAAACGCTCATCGCCCATTTTTAAAATTTGTCGAACAGTCATATTTTTCCTTTTTTAGACGGCGGTATTGACCAAAGACAACAGCCCTGCTTCGTCTAAAACAGGGACGCCCAAGGACAGCGCTTTTTCTAATTTACTACCTGCCTCTGCGCCTGCCACCACGTAGCTGGTTTTTTGACTGACAGAGCCCGCCACCTTGGCACCCGCTGCTTCCAACATGGCTTTGGCTTCGTCCCGACTGAGGTTGGGCAAAGTGCCCGTTAAAACCACCGTTTTGCCAGTCAAAGGCTGAGGTGCTCTTTCGGCTGGAGGTCCCTCTTGCCAAGTTACACCACAAGCGCGCAGTTGCGCCACAATTTCTTGGTGATGTGCTTGCGCAAAAAAAGTACGCACGCTTTGAGCTACCACAGGGCCTACATCAGAGACTTGGAGCAACTCTTCTTCGGTTGCTTGCATGAGCGCATCGAGTGTGCCGAAATGCTTGGCAAATTCTTTGGCAGTGGCTTCGCCTACATGCCGAATGCCAAGGCCATAAATGAAGCGCGGCAGTGTGGTTTGCTTGGAAGCTTCCAAAGCATTCAAAATATTGATGGCCGACTTTTCGGCCATGCGGTCTAACTGAACCAATGAAGTTAAACCCAATTTGTACAAGTCGGGCAAGGTGCTTACGACGCCAGCATCCACCAATTGATCAATGAGCTTTTCGCCAAGACCATCGACTTCAACCGCGCGCCTTTGGGCAAAATGCAGAAAGGCTTGTTTGCGCTGCGCGCTACAAAACAATCCGCCACTGCAACGGTAGTCAGCCTCGCCTTCGTCGCGCAGCGCTGGGCTGCCGCAGACAGGACAAATTCTGGGCATGGTGAAAATTTCGGCATGGCTCTGGCGTTTTTCAATGACCACGCCCACCACCTCGGGAATGACATCGCCTGCGCGCCTCACAATGACTGTATCGCCCACACGCACATCCTTGCGGCGCGCTTCGTCTTCGTTGTGCAAGGTGGCGTTGGTGACTGTAACGCCCCCCACAAACACAGGCGCAAGTTTGGCAACGGGTGTTAGCTTGCCTGTTCTGCCCACTTGAACATCAAT
>CANKXC010000030.1 GCA_947487355.1 Comamonadaceae bacterium
ATGCCCTCTTCGCTTAAAGCCTGGAACATTTTGCTGGCAATGCCCACATGACTTCGCATACCAATGCCAACGATAGAGACCTTACAAATTTTGGCATCACCTGCAACATCGGTTGCGCCCAATGCAGGCACTACTTTTTCTTTCAGTAAGTCCATGGTTCGCGCAAAATCATTGCGGTGCACTGTGAAGCTGAAATCAGTTTTGCCATCTTTGCTGATGTTCTGAATGATCATGTCCACTTCAATATTGGCTGCGGCCACTGTACCCAAAATTTGATAGGCAATACCTGGTTTATCGGGCACACCCACCACAGAAATTTTGGCTTCATCGCGGTTAAAGGCAATGCCGGAGACTACGGCTTGTTCCATTTTTTCGTCTTCCTCAAAAGTGATCAGCGTGCCGGATTTGGCTTCTTCATTGATATCGATGTCCCATGGTGTGAAGCTAGACAACACACGCATGGGTACTTTGTATTTACCCGCAAATTCAACGGAGCGAATTTGTAAAACCTTAGAGCCGAGCGACGCCATTTCCAGCATCTCTTCAAAGCTGACTGTCGTCAAGCGACGTGCTTCAGGCACTACGCGCGGGTCGGTGGTGTAAACGCCATCGACGTCGGTATAAATCAAGCACTCATCAGCTTTCATGGCTGCAGCCACAGCCACAGCTGAAGTGTCAGAACCGCCGCGTCCCAGGGTGGTGACGTTACCTTCGGGGTCTACACCTTGAAAGCCCGTCACAATGACCACTCGACCGGCTGCCAAATCTTGGCGAACACGTGCATCGTCAATCGATTCAATGCGTGCTTTGGTAAAGGCAGAGTTGGTTTTGATGGGCACTTGCCAACCCGCATAACTGACAGATTGCATGCCTTCAGATTGCAAAGCAATGGCCAACAATGCAGAGGAAGCTTGCTCGCCCGTTGCGGCCAACATGTCCAGTTCGCGGTCGTAGGCTGTGTCTGTTTTGGCGGGTGCCAATTCTTTGGCCAAGCCTAACAATCGATTGGTCTCGCCACTCATGGCGCTCGGCACCACCACCATTTGGTGGCCAGCCCTTGCCCATTTGGCGACGCGTTTGGCCACATTTCGAATGCGCTCTGTTGAGCCCATTGAAGTGCCGCCGTATTTGTGAACGATCAGTGCCATTTTTAAAAGTAATTAAAGGGGAAATTCCAGCAAAACATTGCGATTGTACCCGGGAGAACCCTAGGTATTAGTGTTTCTGCAGACTAGGCTTCAACTGACCACACCAAAACCTCAGCATCGCGTCGCACATAGCCTCTTCCAACCTTCAATCGCAACTGATGGCCACGTGTGGTGCAAGCCTCAATTTGTGACAACAACTCGGACATTTGTACCGTGCTGGGGGTTGTTTGATGCGTCATTTTCAACCAATGGCGTAAAACCAAGGACTGTCTTGGCTGGCTAAGATTCTGTAAGGCTTTGATGTTGGGAGAGCCCGCCTGCAAAACACCTTCCAAGTCGACTAAAGCCACTTCGTTCAAAATTTCTTGAGCTTCGGCGGCATGCGAAGCACTGCGCGCAAAGGTTTCCCTAAATTGAGGAAAGGCCTGCTCAAGCACTGGCAACAACTTGGCGCGAATGCGGTTACGGGTAAATTGTTCATCTTGGTTGCTAGGGTCTTCAACCCATTCGACTTGCGCCTGCACCAAGTATTCACGCAGCTTGGCACCAGGCAAACTCAATAAAGGCCGATGCCATTGCAAACCATCGCGTGTCCATTGCGCAGGCATGCTGGCGAGGCCTGGCAAACCAGCACCTCGTGACAATGCAAGCAACAAAGTTTCGGCTTGATCATCAGCATGTTGAGCCAAGGCAATGGCCGACACGCCTTGCAAATCTGGATGCGTTTGAACTGCCTGACTCAAAGCGCTGTAGCGTGCAGTTCTGGCCGCTTCTTCTGGACTCTGCCCAGCTTCATTTTTTGCATGGACATTGCATTGAATGAGCGGCACCTGGAGCTGCAGACACAACTGTTGGCAATGCCTAGCGAATTGATCGGCAGCTGCTTGCAAGCCATGGTGAATATGAATGGCCTTTACTTGCCCCGGCCACTGTTGAACGCATGCCAACAACAAGGCTGTTGAATCTGCACCGCCACTGAACGCAACGGCCAAAGGCAAAGCTGGCTTAAAGCTGGTTGGTAGCAAAGCCCCTGCAGCGGGGGCAAAATTATTTGCTGACTTTGGTGTCGGTGAAACGGCCATAGCTTTGCAAACGCTCGTAGCGACGCTCAACCAATTCTTTGGGCTTCAAATCGGTCACTTGGCGCCAAGCATCGCCCAGTGCACGCTTGAGAAACGCGGCCATTTGGGCATGATCGCGGTGTGCGCCACCAACTGGTTCATTCACAATTTTGTCGACCAGATTGAGCGCCTTTAAGCGGTGTGCAGTAATGCCTAAAGCTTCAGCAGCCTCTTCGGCTTTTTCGGATGTTTTCCACAAAATGGAAGCGCAGCCTTCGGGGCTGATAACCGAGTAAACCGCGTACTGCAACATGAGCACCGAGTCGGCCACTGAAATAGCCAGGGCACCGCCAGAGCCGCCTTCGCCAATGATGGTGGTAATGATGGGCACCTCAAGTTGGGCCATCTCAAAAATATTGCGGCCAATGGCCTCAGACTGGCTGCGCTCTTCGGCGTCGATGCCAGGATATGCACCGGGGGTGTCCACAAATGTAAACACAGGTAATTTGAATTTCTCGGCGGTCTTCATCAGGCGCAAGGCCTTGCGGTACCCCTCGGGTTTGCTCATGCCAAAGTTGCGCTGGGTGCGCTCTTTGGTGTCTCGACCTTTTTGATGCCCCAAGACCATGCAAGGAGAACCATTGAACCGAGCCAAACCACCCACAATGGACAGGTCGTCCGAAAAGTGACGGTCGCCATGCATTTCGACAAAGTCCGTGAAGATTTCACGGATGTAGTCCATGGTGTAAGGACGCTCAGGATGCCGGGCAATTTTGGTAATTTGCCAAGCAGTGAGATCGGAATAAATGTCTTTGGTGAGCTGTTGGCTCTTTTTGCTGAGCTGATCAATCTCTTCCGAAATATCGACGGCTGATTCGCTTTGCACGTAGCGAAGTTCTTCAATTTTTCCTTCAAGCTCTGCCACTGGCTGCTCAAAGTCTAGGAATGTGCGCTTGGCCAAAGTGGGCCTCCTTTTTGGATCTCAATACTCAACCGGCAAGGGGTCGAGCGACCGCCAAATATACCAAGTTGCAACTGTACTATAGGGATGCCAGGCTTCGGCAACCTCGCGAGCATCGCTTCTACTGACGGGCTCTCCTGAAAAATAGTTCTTGCTGATGCCATTGATCAGACCAACATCGTCCAATGGCAGAACATTGGGTCGCATCAGGTGAAAAATTAAAAACATCTCGGCAGTCCAACGGCCGATACCTCGAATAGCGACCAGCTCTTCAATGATGGCCTCATCGTCCATGTGCTGCCATTCTTTAACGCTGACATTTTTGCCATGAAAGTTCAGCGCCAAGTCGACCAAATATTCAACTTTGCGAGCCGACAACCCTGCTGCACGCATGTCATCTACTTTTAGTTTTAAAACACCTGCAGGTGTAATTTTTTTGCTCAATGCTGAAAATTTATTCCACACGGATTGTGCAGCCTTGACCGAAATTTGTTGACCCACAATACTTCGTGCCAATGTCACAAATGCATCACCTCTAGACACCAAACAGGCATCGCCAAACTGCGGAATGAGTCGCTTCATGACCCTGTCTTTTTTGGACAAATAGGCGCGCGCGGCAGTCCAGTATTCTGGCGTGATGATGCTTTCTGTCATACTCATTGCGAGGCTTCCCATGTGGTACCCGCTGCAGAGTCTTTGAGCACAACGCCCTGCGCCAGCAACAGTTGACGAATGCGGTCGGCTTCTACAAAGTTCTTGGCGGCTTTGGCATCTGCACGTGCTTGAATGTGCGCTTGTATGGCCGCTTCGTCTATGCCAGCTCCAGCTTGCAAATAGACCGTTGGGTCTGATTGAAGCAAGCCTAAGATTCCAGCTAAACTTTTAAGCAAGCCGGCCTGATCGGCCGACTGACTGCGATTGACTTCGCCAGCCAAATCGAACAATACCGCCACTGCTTCTGGTGTGCCAAAGTCTTCATCCATGGCAGCTTTGAAGCGCGCTGCAAAGGTATTGGCCCAATCAATTTGAAGGTCGATGGGCGGAACTGTTTGCAATGCGGTGTACAAACGCTTGAGGCCGCCCCGCGCATCGTTCAAATGAACATCCGAATAATTCAGTGGTGTGCGGTAATGGCTGCGAACCAAAAAGAAGCGCACAGTTTCTGCATCAAACGATTTGAGAACATCGCGGATGGTAAAAAAGTTGCCCAAACTTTTGGACATCTTTTCATTGTCAACATTGATGAAGCCGTTGTGCATCCAAAACTGAGCAAAGGATTGCCCTGTCGCACCTTCGCTTTGAGCAATTTCATTTTCGTGGTGCGGAAACTGCAAATCGGCGCCGCCACCATGAATGTCAAAACTATTGCCCAGCATTTGGCAAGCCATGGCCGAGCATTCAATGTGCCAACCGGGTCTGCCCTCACCAAAATTGCTAGCCCATTTGACTTCTGCGGGTTCGGTGGCCTTGGCACTTTTCCACAACACAAAATCTAGGGGATCTTCTTTACCATCTAGAACGGCAACGCGCTCGCCAGCATGCAATTCGTCCAGAGACTTACCAGAGAGTTTGCCGTAGCCAGGAAACTTTCTAACCGCATAGTTCACGTCACCTTGGGGTGTTCTGTAAGCCAAACCTTTTTGCTCAAGCGTATCAATCATGCTGAGCATTTGGGGAACAAATTCTGTGGCACGCGGTTCTGCCGTAGGACGCGTTATGCCGAGAGCATCAAAGTCTTGATGCATCGCGTCAATCATTCGGTCGGTCAAAGCTCGAATGCTTTCCTTGTTCTCAACTGCACGTTTGATAATTTTGTCGTCAATGTCTGTGATGTTGCGGATGTGCGTGACCTTGTAACCACTGGCCTTTAACCAGCGCTGCACCACATCGAAAGCGACATTTGAGCGCGCATGCCCCACGTGGCAGAAGTCATAAACAGTCATGCCGCAAACATACATTCGGACATGCCCCGGCTCTAGAGGCGTAAAGTTGGCAACCGCGCGTGACAGCGTGTTGTAAATGCGCAAGCTCATGAATAACTGTTTTTGTTGTTGGGTGCAAAAAGGGGCTCGAGCCCCATTGATGTTGTAAGAAGTGCCTGAACGCAAGGCCTCCGTTACAATTTACGTCAGTATAAGGCCCAAACATGTCAGCCACAAAGCAACTTTCAAAGCCCCAATGACGCCTTTTCACAAGCTTACGCAAACCATTTGCAATTTCAAAGTCTTACAACGGATGCTTATCCGTGTTTTCCCTGTATTGCTTTGTTGGTTCAGCCCTTTCGCGCTGGCCGATGCAATTGCGGACATTGAAAGTCTCATTCAAAATAAACAATGGACGCAGGCGGAGCGTTTAATTCAAGCAGAAATTGATCGCAAAGCAAGTGCTGCTCAATCCCCTCAATTACGCTTGATGCACAGCCAAGTCATGGCTGGTTTAGGGAAAAATCAAGATGCCACCAAAGAGCTTCAATTATTGATTCAAGAATTCCCTGAGCTGCCTGAGCCCTACAACAATCTAGGTGTTTTACTGGCCGCACAAGGTCAGTACGAGTCCGCAGCCGAGGCCTTTTTGACGGCCATCCAAGCACGTCCTAACTACAAAGTAGCGTTTCAAAATTTAGGCGATTTGTACACCGCCATGGCCCAGCTTGCCTATGCGAAAGCCAAAACTTTGGCCAATGACAGATCAATGCTGCCGCCGCCCAAACCAGCTGCCTCAAGCACAACCACAACCAACACACGCACATTGCGTTAACGCCATGCAACGATATTCGACCCTACGTCAAACCCTCGTATTTTTCAGTTCTGTATGTGCTGCTTTGTCCCTTGTACTTGGCCTGTGTTTGACGCCAATGGCTGCACATGCGCAAGACGCTCCTAAACTGAAAATTGCAACCAATATGGGCGACATCATGATTGAGGTCTACCCGGACAAGGCCCCTAAAACTGTGGCTAACTTTCTTCAATATGTCAAAGACAAGCACTACAACGGCACCATTTTTCACCGTGTCATTCCCAACTTCATGATTCAAGGGGGTGGCTATGACGTTCAATACAAAGAGCGCGCCACCCGAGCGCCTGTTCAACACGAAGGTCGTCAAGCCATGGCCGCAGGCTTGAAAAATCAAATTGGATATTTGGCCATGGCCAGAACCAACGACCCCCAATCTGCAACTGCGCAGTTTTTCATCAATACCGTTGACAATGCCTTTTTAGACCCCACACCTATTCCAGATGGTGATCCAATCAAGCGCTTCGAATATCGAAGCCAGGTCTATGAAAACGTCCCCCGTGAAAACTTACTGAATGCCTTGCAACTTTTTGGTTACACAGTTTTTGGGAAAGTCACTTCTGGCATGGAAGTGGTGGATAAAATACGGGGTACGCCAACTGGCATGGGGGGTCCTTTCCGAACCGACGTCCCCAAAACGCCTGTTGTCATTCAATCAATCACTTTGGTGCAATAACCATGAGCAATCCGCAAGTCGAACTCCACATCGCCGGCAAAGGCGTCATCCTCATTGAACTTGAGGCAGAAAAAGCGCCCTTGAGCACTGCAAATTTCTTGCATTACGTCAACAATGGCCATTACGACAACACCATTTTCCACCGTGTTATTCCAGGTTTTATGGTTCAAGGCGGCGGCTTTGAGCCCAACATGGAACAAAAACAATCTGATGCAGCCATTCAAAACGAAGCCAACAACGGCTTGAAAAATAACAAATACACCTTGGCCATGGCTCGCACGCAAGCGCCCCACTCCGCCACTGCTCAGTTTTTTATTAACACAGCTGACAACGAGTTTTTGAACCACACTGCCCCGTCGCTGCAAGGTTGGGGCTATGCTGTTTTTGGTCACGTAGTTTCAGGCACCGAAATTGTCGATGCCATTGAGGCTGTCAAAACTGGCCGCAATGGCTTCCATGATGATGTCCCCAAAGACGCCATCATCATTGAAAAGGCCGTAGCAATCTAAATCGCTGCTTCATGACTGCAACCGTGTTGCCATTTCAGGCCATCCAAGCGCCTGAAAATTGGCGCACGGTTGATTTCATTTCAGATCTGCATCTGCAGGAACAAGATCCAAAAACCTTTGAGCTTTGGCAAAGCTATATGAACTCCACGACAGCTGACGCTGTCTTTATTTTGGGCGATTTATTTGAAGTGTGGGTGGGCGACGACGCTACCCCGCAAAGTGAATTTCTCCTGCGATGCCAAACCGTTTTGAAAACAGCCAGTTCCAAACGATTTGTGGCTTTCATGCGAGGCAATCGTGATTTTTTAGTGGGTATCGATTTTTTGAATGCATGCCAAGTTCAAGATTTGCACGACCCAACGCTTCTACACTTTGGACAGCAAACATGGCTGATGAGCCACGGCGATGAAGGCTGCATTGACGACACCCCATACCAAGCATTCAGAAGCATGGTTCGCACTGCAGAGTGGCAACACAACTTCTTGGCCAAGCCATTGGCAGAGCGACAAGAAATTGCGCGACACATGCGGCAAGAAAGTGAAGCGAATAAAAAAGATCCGAATGCTGTTTATGCAGACGTAGACGCGTCGTGGGCCGAACAACGACTCCAAAGCAGCCAATCTCAATGCATGATTCACGGTCACACACACAAACCGGCTGACCACCACTTTGGGCAGTCAGGTCAGTTTGTACGCCGTGTTTTGAGTGATTGGGATGCTAATGCACATCTTAGGGCCGAGGTGTTGCGTTGGCACGCATCAGGTCAGGTCGAACGAATCGACCTGATTAGCCCCCAATAGACATCTTGTTTTAGCTACGCAGCAAATTCTTCAGCGCATTTTGCATACGCCGCGCCACTTGCGCATCGTGCGAACTAGAAAGCACCGCTGTGACATCTAAGGCCCAAGTTTCGGCTGGTCCTGGTTGATTTTTACGAGTGAGCAATTGCAATTGCAAAGCTCTACGCTCATTCAAATGATCGGCAGGTGTGGGAACTTCTGCCGCCATTTCTAGACGCAAAATAGCTTCGCCTGCAGATGCCTTTGGCGCTTGACTGACAGCTTGCGCCCAAGCCGTCCGCGCAGCCGTATTGACATTGCGACCCAAGTCTTGCGCAGAAGGAACCAAGTCGGCTTGACGTTTTTCCCACGCAGCCAACAAGTTTGTCAATGATTCGCCATGAGCCTGTGCAGCCAATTTTCTCAATGCCATTTCGGCATGCTCTTTGGCATCACGTTGGGCCCTAAACGCGGTATCGCTTAAGCGAGGACCACGTTCTTGGCGGTCAGGGCGGTCGTTGCGGTCAAATCGACCGCCTGCTTTGTCGCCAAATCCACCTTTATCAAAACGTGCGCCGGGCTTGCCATCGCGTCTATCGGCAGGGCCACCACGGCCGGTGGTGGCAGGTACTGATTTCTTTTGACCGGGACGGTCGTCACCGCGCATGGCCACCAATGGACGCGCTGGTTTGAGGGCTTGGACTGCTGCCGGTGTTTCGGCAGGCTCAGCCGCTGAATCATCAGCGCCAAGATTTTCGTAGGACGCTAAAGACTCTTCAGACTGGGCAGCATCGAGCGCTGCAGTTTGCACTGGTTCCGAATTTTCATTGGCATTGGCATTTGTGTTGACATTGGTGTTGGCATTCGAAGCCTCCTGAGCCTGCTCTTCAGCCTTGGCCTGGCCCCTCAACGCGGCATCCAATGTCGCCATGGCTGCTTTGATTTTTTGAACATCGCCCGAGGCGTTGGCCGCTTTCAAGGCGTTGGACGCATCAAGCACCAAACGATCGTGCGCGCTCATTGGGGCAGATGTTTGCTGATCGCGTGAATTTGTTTTGCGACTAAATGCCTCGTCAATGGGTTTGCGGAAAGCTTCCCACATTTTTTGCTCGATGCGCCTGTCCATGGGCACGCTTTGGGCTTCTGATTGCCATGTTTGCTGCAAGGCTTTCACGGCATCGACCCGCAACACAGGTGCTGCGCCCAACTGTTCCGCTTCTGCAATCAAGGCCTGACGGCGAGCAGTGCTGGCCTTCTGCTCAGCCTCTAATGGAGCGGCTGCATTTTGCAAAGCTTGCTTCCAAAGCGGCTGGAGTTCTGCAAAAGCTTTTTCACTCAAATGTCCAGCATTGCGCCAACGATCGCCAAATTGGTAGAGCGCTTTAAGGTGTGCGCGCCAATCTGAATTTTGAGCATTGGTTTCACCCCAGGCTTTAACTTCCTCGATCAAAGCCAAGCGATGTGTGCGGTGTTCAGTCGCTTCCACCTTGATTTTTTCCAACCAAGTTTGAACCACTTTGTAAGCGTTGTTGCATGCGGTGTCAAAGCGTTTCCAAAGTGCATGGTTGGGCAAACCACCTTGGTCTGCTTTTTTCCATTCTTCGCGCAATTGACGCAAACTGTCTTGCATTTTTCGCCCACCCACCGTGGGCTCCAACACAAACTTTTCCTCTTCGCCTTCAACAACGACCGGCACTTTTTTGAACAAGGCCTCAGCCTTGAGTACCAAAGCCAGACGACTTTGGTCAGCCACGTGTCTCTGCCAACCAGTTAAATCGCCCGCTGCAATCAAGGCCTCATGCACTTGGAGGTCCATGGCGGTGTCCATGTTGCGGCCATGCTCTTTGAGTGTTTGGCGAAAGGCTTCTAAATTTGTGTCGTTGGCTTCGGCGGCCAATACAGTTAAAGCAGCAGTGACCACTTGATTGGCGGCTTCGCGCAGGGCTTGACGCTGAGCCGGGTCCATTTTGGTGTTGCTAACTTTTGGCGCTTTGGCGGCCTTAGCGTCTGTGTTTGACACATCTGGCGCAACTGCTGCTTCACCCTCCACACTGGCTACTGCAGCGCGTGTTTCATTCGACTCTGATTGCGGCACTGGCGCCGTGTGTCCGCCACGTGCAATGCGCAATTCTTCGGCCCAAACAGGCACTGAAGGCAGTGGCTCATTGACATCTTCACGTGCAGATTTGGCTTGAAACAACGCGCCTTCGAAAGCTTCCCACACACTCAGCAATTGTTGACGTGAGGCAGCCAGTTGCGGCGGAAATTTCAGATCAACGCTTTCCCATGCCGCATCTTCAGTCAAGGCATGCGCTTGCTGCTGCCAGTTGGCAACGTCAGCTTGCAAAAGTTCGTTGGCGGCATCGGCCTCTTTCAAACTCTTGGTCGATAGGACTTCAATTCGCTGGGCTAACAGAACAGCGGTTTCTCTTTGCACCATGACTTGATGTTGCAAATCTTCAACCGCCTTGACTTTCTCGTTCAATTGCAACTTCAAGCCCGCCAAGGGCTCGCGTGACAAAGGCGCACCGGCTTTGGCTGCATCGCGCTGCCATGCCAAGGCATCTGCAATGTTCAAACGCGAAGCAATCAGCATGGCTTGAGCGCGCTCGGCCCATTCAGCCGCCAACACATCTTGCCCATGTGCCCGTTTGAGTTCATCTAGTTTTTCGCGCAAGACTTTGCCAGCGCCTTTGTCGCGCGTCGAAATTTCTTTGAAAACCAATTGAAGCGCTTCCTGCGAGGGCTCTGTCAGCAACCATTCACGCAATTTGGCGGCACGCTCACCGGAAGTTTGTGCAGCAAAGGCACCCCCCGTCATGGCATCCAGGGCTTGAACATCAGGGGTCTTAGGAGAAGATTGAGTCACAGTCACAACGCAAAAAGATAAAGACAGTATTTTCACCGAGGAAGGCTGCCTGACATATGCCAGCGACATCTATTTTCGATTTTTTTTATAATCTGACGTTCTTCTACCAATCACACACGCTTGTCCACCTCCTCCATCCCTGAAAATGCCGGCCACTTGGCGAATCGCTTTTGGCGAGGGCTTCAAACCTTCGTGGGTGACATTGCGCGTGGCTTTGTGAATATTTCTCACCACAGCTTTGCGCTTTTGGGTTTGATGGCAGTCCTCATTGCCTTGCTGGCCTTGGCCAGACCCGAAGTTCGAACCCTGACCGTACAAAACGTTCAAGGCTGGCTTTTCACCCGGCTGAACATTTCAGAGGCTGAAGACGCTAAACAGCAAGTGTTGCTTCGAAGCCTGGCGGCCAAGTCGACAGAATTGGACGCCAACCAATTGGCTTTGGTGCAAGCCATAAGAGCCAAATACCGAATTGCGCCCGAACCTCTGAATGCCATCATTTTGGAAGTTTTTGACTTAGCAAACCGCGCAAGCTTAGAACCCACCCTGATTTTGGCTGTGATTGGCATTGAGTCCAATTACAACCCCTTTGCCAACAGCCCCATCGGTGCCAAGGGCCTGATGCAAGTAGTGCCTGATGTTCATGCGGAGCAATTCACCCCATACGGCGGCACCATGGCCATTTTTGACCCTAAAACCAATTTGAGGATTGGGGTCAAAATTTTGAAGCAATGCATTGATTTAACCGGCAAATTGGAGGAGGGTCTGCGGCTTTTCAAAGCTGGCGAGGACTCTTTATCGCTTGAATCGGACTACATTGCCCGCGTTTTGGCTGAGCAAGCAAGGCTCAAAGAAGCTTTGCCAAAGCCCCCCAAAGACTCCGCCATTGAAGCCAAGAAACCCAGCCGCTAGCCCTGCCTCGGCTACACTCAAAGAATCGACTGAAAGCGCCACCATGTACTCAAGAAACATTCTGATTGAACAAACCGATCCCGATATTTTTGCTGCCATTCAAGCTGAAAATGCACGCCAAGAGCACCACATTGAACTGATTGCCAGTGAAAACTACGCCTCTCCCGCTGTCTTGGCGGCCCAAGGCTCTCAACTCACCAACAAATACGCCGAAGGCTACCCTGGCAAACGCTATTACGGTGGCTGTGAATATGTGGACATCGTGGAACAACTGGCCATTGACCGCATCAAGCAAATTTTTGGCGCTGACGCAGCCAATGTGCAACCCCATTGCGGCGCATCGGCCAACGAAGCTGTTTTCTTGGCATTCTTAAAACCCGGCGACACCATCATGGGCATGAGCTTGGCCGAAGGAGGCCACCTTACCCACGGCATGCCACTCAATATGAGCGGCAAGTGGTTCAACGTGGTGAGCTACGGCCTAAATGCCAAAGAAGAGATTGACTACGATGCCATGGAAAAAAAGGCACACGAGTCCAAACCCAAACTCATCATTGCAGGCGCTTCGGCTTACAGCCTGCACATTGATTTTGCGCGCTTTGCCAAAGTGGCCAAAGATGTGGGCGCCATTTTCTTGGTGGACATGGCGCACTATGCAGGCCTCATTGCTGCGGGTGTGTACCCCAACCCAGTCCCCCATGCTGATGTCGTCACTTCTACCACCCACAAGAGCTTGCGCGGCCCTCGCGGCGGCATCATCTTGATGAAAGCAGAACATGAGAAAGCCATCAACAGCGCCATCTTCCCAGGACTGCAAGGCGGCCCCCTCATGCACGTGATTGCGGCCAAGGCCGTAGCTTTCAAGGAAGCCATGGCGCCTGAGTTCAAGTCTTACCAGCAGCAAGTGGTGAAGAACGCTCAAATTATTGCTGAAGTTTTGACTCAGCGTGGTTTAAGAATAGTGAGTGGCGGTACGCAAAGCCATGTGATGTTGGTCGACCTGCGCTCCAAAGGCATTACCGGCAAAGTAGCCGAAGCCGCTTTGGGTCAAGCGCACATGACCATCAACAAAAACTCTATTCCCAATGACCCCGAAAAACCCATGGTCACCAGCGGCGTGCGCATTGGCACACCCGCCATGACCACACGCGGCTTTAAGGATGAAGAAGCTCGCATCACGGCCAACCTCATTGCTGATGTGCTCGACAACCCCAACGACACTGTCAACATTGAAGCCGTTCGCGCCAAGGTCAATGCCTTGACAGCACGTTTCCCTGTCTACAAATGAAGTGCCCTTTCTGCAGCCATACTGACACCCAAGTGGTGGAAACACGTTTGGCTGAAGATGGCGACCTCATTCGCCGCCGCCGTCAATGTGCGGCGTGCGAAAAACGTTTCACCACCTACGAGCGGCCAGAAGTTAGTTTTCCCACCATCGTTAAAAAAGATGGCCGGCGCATTGACTATGAGCGCCTCAAATTGCGCGCGAGTATGAATCTGGCATTGCGCAAAAGGCCAGTTAGCACTGAACAAGTTGATTCAGCCATTGAGCGCATTGAAGAAAAATTATTGAACTTTGCGCAACGCGAGGTGGCGTCCAACAAGCTTGGCGAGTTGGTTATGCGCGAACTAAAGAAGCTAGACAAAGTGGCCTATGTGAGATTTGCCAGCGTCTATCGCAGCTTTGAAGATATTGATGATTTCAAATTGCTGGTGGACGAGGTCAGCAAATAAAACAGCACTTTGGGCTGGATCTGAAAAGTTTTCACAAGCAATTGGCAATTTGCGTTTTTTCCAAACGTGGTCGTCCAACGGCATTGATGATCAGCAACCACCCTGGATTTGAAGCCGACAGGCGCTCGCAAAACGTAAGTGTGCCCGCTTGAAATCCGCCATTCAAAACCAAGCTGCGGCCATTGGCACCAAAAGAAATGTAGCGATTGACGGTGGCATTGCCTGTGGCTGACACCACCGATGGGAGTGCTTTGGACTGTTGTAGAAGCAGCTCTTCTGGGTCCCAAATGCCATTGCTGTTGTCGTCGA
>CANKXC010000031.1 GCA_947487355.1 Comamonadaceae bacterium
AAGCCTTCGGGGCCGTTGTAAACCCCCATGCCTGAAGCGCCCACGCCACCAAAAGGCACATCGTTCAAGCCGACATGCAGCATGACATCATTGACACACACACCACCCGACAAGGTGTGGCCTAAAACATATTCTTGTTCTTCTTTGTCGCGGCCAAAATAGTAAAGTGCCAAGGGGCGATCTTGGGAATTGACCGTCTCAACCACATCTTGAATATCTGAGTAACTGACCAAAGACATGGCCGGGCCAAAAATTTCTTCCCGCGCAATGAGGGTGTCTTTAGGGGCATCGATCACCAGATGCAGCGGCCATCTTCTGTCATTGGCTTCGGGGTTGACCTCGCCCAAAGCTTCAATGCGTGCACCTGCAGATCGTGCTTCTTCAATCTTGGATTGAATTCTTTGCAAGTGGCGCGCGTTGGCCACACTGGTCAAATCGGGGTTTCCCGTTGTGGTGGGAAACATCTCAGTCCACGTCTTGCGAAATCGATGTGTGAAGTCTTCCAGCATTTCGTGCGGAAGGTAAACCGTGTCGGGCATGACGCAAAGTTGCCCGCCGTTTTGGGCGCGTGCCATTGCAATTTTTTCGACCACCAAATCGAGGTCGGCAGAGCGGCCCACAATGGTGGGTGATTTGCCGCCCAGCTCTAAAGTCAGCGGTACCAAATTTTGAGAGGCATCGCGCATGATTTGCTTGGCAACGATTGTGCTTCCCGTAAACACCAAGTGATCAAAGGCTTGTTGTGTGAAGGATTTCGCGACTTCGACATCACCCGTGACCACTGAAAATTCAAGCGGGTCAAAAAATTGGGGCACCGCATCCGCCAGCCACTCGGAGGTGAGTGGCGACAAGTCGGATGGCTTGGCCATCACGCGGTTGCCCGCTGCAAAAACGCCTGCCAGTGGCGCAAAAATCATAAACAAAGGGCCATTCCATGTGCCCGCAATCCCGACCACGCCTTTGGGCTGGTAACGCAACTCTGCGCGCGCGCCAAAAAGGTTGAAGGGAAACAAACCAGCTCGGCGCTCAGGCTTCATCCATTCGTCTACATGTTTGATGGCGTATTTCAGTGCTTCGATGGGCGCTTGGATGTCCAACATCATGGTGCTAACGGGGTGCCTACCGCCAAAGTCGGCATTGATGACATCACAAATTTGATGAGAGTTTTGCTTCAGCAACTCGACGCATCTTCTGAGACGATCTTTTCTAACCGATGCTTCGACGGGCCCTTCAGCAATGAATGCCGTGCGCTGGCGCGCTAGGTGAAGGCGCATCTCCTCGTGTGAGGGCGATGCATGCAAGGCTCTTGCGTTCATTTTGTGTCTCCTACAACTGAGCGCCAAACTGGCCGCTCTTTGACAGTGTTTCTTTGCGTTGCAAATGAGGCATTCTGGGGCTCTGTTGGCGTCGCTGTCTACTCAATTACCCAATTTGGGTAATTACTGGTGCGTAATATTCAATTTCAAACGAAACTTCACTCGCTGTGATGCAATTTGCCGTTTAAAAAGTCTTTCCAGACACAAGGAGACAAGCTCATGAAAATTTGTTTGAAGAAGCTGCACCAATGTTTAGGCGCCATGATTTTGTTGACCAGTGCCGTCGCCATGGCGCAGACCGCCAGTCGCCCCAACATTCTCATGATCATGGCCGACGACATTGGACCTGCCAACGTCGGTATTTACACCCATGGCCTGATGGTGCCCACACCCAACATCGACCGGCTGGCCAAAGAGGGCATGCTTTTCACAGACCACTATGCCGAGCCTTCGTGCACCTCCGGACGAGCAGCTTTTATTACAGGCCAGATGCCCATTCGAACAGGCTTGACCACGGTGGGCTTGCCAGGCTCACCCATTGGCATCGACAAACGCGATCCAACGCTGGCAGAGTTATTGAAATCCAAGGGCTACCGCACCGCTCATTTTGGCAAGAGCCACTTGGGCGATCGCGACGAGCACCTGCCGCACAATCACGGTTTTGATGAGTTCTTTGGCAACCTCTACCACCTGAATGCAGAAGAAGAGCCTGAGCAGCGCGACTATCCCACCAAAGCGCTGACCAAGTTCAAGCCGCGCGGCATCATTGAAGCTTTTGCAGGAAAGCCACCGCAAGACAAAGGCCCTTTGACGGTCAAACGCATGGAAACCATTGACGATGTGGTGACCGATCGCTCGTTGAAATTTATCGAGTCTGCTGCCAAGGCCAAAGAGCCCTTCTTTTTGTGGCACAACAGCTCGCGCATGCATGTGTGGACGCACTTGAAACCCGAGTCTAGGTACCTGGCACAGCCATATTCTTCCGAAGAGGATGTCTATGGCAGCGGCATGATTGAGTTAGACAACCATGTGGGCTTGATACTGAAAAAGCTCGACGAATTGGGCTTGACCAAAAATACCATTGTGATGTTCACCTCGGACAACGGTCCGCAAAGCTTCACATGGCCCGACGGCGGCACCACGCCTTTCAGGGGTGAGAAAGCTTCTACTTGGGAAGGCGGATATAGAGTGCCCATGCTCATTCGTTGGCCTGCGCAAATCAAGCCCGGCTCGGTGTCCAATGGCATTCAGTCTCACTACGATTTGTTCACCACGCTGGCCTCGGCAGCAGGCGTGCCCAATGTCGCATCGGTTTTGAAAAACAGCCACAACGTTCGCATTGATGGCGTCGACAACATTGAACACTGGCGTGGCAATCAGCCATCAGCACGCAATAGTTTTATTTATTACAACGAGCGTGAATTGGTGGGTGTTCGCATCGGTCCTTGGAAGGGCATGTTAAAAGAGCGCAATGGTTTCTTTGATCCTTTGAAGCAAAGCTTTGCATTTTTCAACTTGCGCATGGATCCCTATGAGCAACGCGGTGGCAATGAGTCCAACAAGCTTGCGTTGCGTAAAGCTTGGATTGGTGGACAAATTCAAGACTTGCTAATCGAACACATGATGAGCTTGCGTGAAACACCGCCTCGTCAAATTGGCGGCAGCTTGCGACCCGATGACGCAACCCGTCAGCCACCCCCCAAATCTCCTTAAGGGTCTTTGAAGTAGCCCATGTCGCAAACGCCATATCCCTATCTGTTTGCGCCGCTTACTTTAGGGTCATTGACCCTGAAGAATCGTGTCCTCATGGGTTCGATGCACACCGGCTTGGAGGACTTGGCTGAGGGCTTTGAACGGCTTGCTGCGTTTTATGCGGAACGTGCAAAAGGCGGTGTGTCACTCATTGTGACGGGGGGCTTTGGCATCAATGCGCAAGCCCTCGGCTTGGCTGAGCATGCAGCGCATTCCACCTTGTGTTCGGAAGACCAAGCCTTGAAGCATCGGTTGCTCACCCAAGCGGTCCATCAAGAGGGGGGGCGCATTGCACTTCAAATGTTGCATGTGGGGCGTTATGACTATGCCACTGGAGGCGTTTCTGCTTCTGCAATTGCATCGCCCCTGTCACCGCATGTGCCGCATGCATTGACCCATGAAGAAATAGAACAGCTCATTGCAGACTATGCAAGGTGTGCCAAGTTAGCGCGCTTGGCGGGCTACGATGGTGTTGAAATCATGGGCTCCGAGGGGTATCTGATCAATCAGTTTTTAGCGCCTCAGACCAATCAACGCACCGATCAGTGGGGCGGCAGTGTTCAAGCGCGGCAACAGTTTGCCATTGCGGTGGTTCAAAAAGTCAGAGAAGCTTTAGGACCCGATGGCCTGATTATTTTTAGAATTTCTTTGCTTGATTTTGTGGCGCAGGGCAGTCGATTTGATGAAGTCATTGAACTGGCGCAGGCCCTTGAAAAAGTGGGTGTGTCTATTTTCAACACAGGCATAGGCTGGCACGAAGCAAGAATTCCAACAGTGGCCACTGTGGTGCCACCGGCAGCGTTCAGTTGGGCAACAAGAAAGCTGCGTGAGGCTGTTTCTTTACCGGTCATTACCAGCAACAGAATTAACACACCGGAAATAGCAGAAGCTGTCTTGGCCAGAGGCGATGCAGACATGGTGTCGATGGCACGGCCTTTCTTGGCCGATGCCGAATTTGTCAACAAGGCGGCAGAAGGCCGAGCGCAAGAAATCAACACATGCATTGCTTGTAACCAAGCCTGTCTCGATCAAATTTTTTCTAGACAAGCTGTCAGTTGCTTGGTCAATCCAAGGGCTTGTCACG
This sequence comes from Comamonadaceae bacterium, assembly GCA_947487355.1. GTDB lineage: Bacteria > Pseudomonadota > Gammaproteobacteria > Burkholderiales > Burkholderiaceae_C > Limnohabitans_A. The sequence continues at coordinate 4,153 of CANKXC010000031.1, forward strand.
AAACATTGTGGCCGCTTCAGAAAGCGTCAAAGCCACTTCGCATTGCTGTGGTGGGTGCAGGGCCTGCAGGTTTGGCTTGTGCCACTGAAGCTGCTGGCCGTGGGCATCACGTTACCTTGTTTGAGAGTGCACAGCACATTGGGGGGCAATTTGACTTGGCACGGCGCATTCCCGGCAAAGAAGAGTTTTCTGAGACCTTGCGCTATTTCGAAAACCTTCTCAAAAAGCGACATGTTCGAGTGTGCTTGGGTCAACGCGTGACAGTGGCTTCATTGCTTGAATTTGACAAAGTGGTGTTGGCGACAGGCGTCAAGCCACGCCTTCCCGAATTCAGTGGCCTTCATCATCCCAAAGTTAAAACCTACATTGAAGCCATTCAGCATCCAGAAAAAATTGGGCCGCGTGTTGCGCTGATTGGTGCCGGTGGCATTGGATTCGATGTGGCAGAAATGTTGAGTGAGCCAGTTCATGGTGCGCAGACAGATGCATTGACGCGCTATTGCAGTGAGTGGGGTATTGACCCTTCATTGACGCAGCCTGGTGGCTTGGTTGCACCCCAGCCTCAAGTGCCAGGTCGACATATCACCATGCTTCAAAGAAGTCCAGGCAAGCAAGGCAAACGATTGGCCAGAACCACGGGTTGGATTCGGCGAACTCAATTGGAGCGCAGAGGTGTTCAGCAGCTCAGTGGTGTGGCGTATGAGGGGGTCGACGATGCGGGTCTGCACATTGTGGTCAATGGCGAACCGCAATGTTTAGATGTCGATCACATTGTGTTGTGCGCTGGGCAAGAATCAGACACTTCACTGCTTGCGCCCTTGCAAGCAGCAGGCGTGTCTGTCTGCCTCATTGGCGGTGCAGATCAGGCGGCTGAAGTTGATGCGCGCCGAGCCATTGAACAGGGTATGCGCGTCGCATTGGCCCTTTGAAAATTAACTTGACAGTTCATTGAACGGTACACCTTTGTCGGTGCGAGGTTCTGGTGCCAGGCCCAGCACACGTTCACCAATGCTGTTTTTGACGATTTCATCGGTGCCACCTGCAATGCGCATTCCTGCAGAACCAAACCAGAGTCTCTCTACCAAGGCAAATCGTTCGCCCAGTTCGCTGGCCGCCAAAACGCCGCGCTCACCGAGCAAATCAATGGCAAAGTAACTGAAGTTTTGGAGTGTTTGCGCCGCCACATTTTTTGCGCCACTCATTTCAGGGCCAGGTTCCTTGCCTTTGCTTAAGGCGGTGAGGGCTCTGCATTGCAGCAGCCACAGGCCCTGTGCATTCAGATACAAATTGGCCAAACGATCGCGCATGCGGCCGTCTTCCATGGCGCTGCGGCCCATGAACTGTGCTTCTCGCATTTGCTCAGCCAAGGTGCGCCATAGTTCGGCAGGCATCACACCACCAATTGACAGTCGCTCACTCATCAGGCCCGTTAGGGTTACTTTCCAGCCGTTGCCAACCTTGCCAACCAGCTGACTGTCTGGCACAAAAACATTTTCAAGAAATACTTCATTGAACTCAGACTCACCACCTGCTTGGCGAATTGGTCGAACCGTAATGCCAGGACTTTTCATGTCGACAAAGAAAGTTGACAGGCCATCAAACTTTGGCACATTGGGATCGGTTCGCGTTAAAACCAAACCGTACTCTGCAAACTGTGCAAGCGATGTCCAAACTTTTTGGCCATTCAAAAGCCAGCCCTCACGGCCGTCGGTACAACGTTCTGCGCGCGTTCTGACCATGCCTAAGTCAGATCCTGCGCCAGGTTCGCTCAACAACTGACACCACAAATGTTGGCCCGACAAGGCGGGTGCAATGTGCGTTGCACGAACTGTATCGCTGGCATGCGCCATGACCGAAGGAATGACCATGCCCAAGCTCACATTGAAGAAGCTGGTGGGCACGTTGTAGCGACCTTCTTCTTGACGCCATATGAGTTCTTGCATGGGGGTACCGCCGCGGCCACCCAGGGCTGTGGGCCATGTAATGGCGCCAAATCCTGCTGCTGCTTTTTTGGCTTGCCAATCACGGGCCGCTTGCATGCGTTCAGCAGCGGAGAGGTGTGGTGCAAAATAATCGTCGGGTCGAGCCTTGAGTGTGGCGTTGGTATCTAGCCATGCACGACATTCGGCACGAAAGCTGGCTTCGCTGGGCGAGTCATCAAAGTCCATCGAACCATCAACCACGGGACCACGCAAGTTGGCAACTGCAGGACTGTCCATTTTCATTTCGAGCTGCTGGGTCATGACTTCACGCCAAGCATGCACACTGCCCAATTCAACCGCCAACATGCGTGCCCTGCGGTAATGCAAGTGGCAATCGAGTTCCCAGGTGTAGCCCATGCCGCCATGCACTTGAATGCATTCTTGGGCCGCCATACTGTAGGCCTCGCTGGCCGACACCCGCGCGGAAGCAGCAGCCAAGGCCAACTCGGGCGCTGTCTCGGTAGTGGCGGCATCTGCCGTCAAAGCCCATGCGCCGTAATAACAATGCGCGCGTGCTAATTGGTTGGCCGTGTAGATGTCTGCAAGTTTGTGTTTGATGCCTTGATAAGAGCCAATGGTGCGGCCAAAAGCTTTGCGCTCACGGGCGTAAGCGACTGACATTTCTAATGCAGCATCAGCGCCGCCCAATTGTTCAAACGCCAGCAATATGGCTGCACGTTGTCGCACGCGGGTCAGCAATGTCAAAGTGTTTGCGCCAACTTCTACCTGATCTAGCAATTCAGCGGATGAGGCATCGAAAACAATTTGAGCAAATGGTTTGGCGGGGTCAATGGTTTTGAGGGTTGTGCGTGTTACCCCTGAAGCCAACTCAGCCAAGACCAAGCAAGCTTGTCCTTGTGAATTTTGGGCCAGTACCACGGCAAATTCAGCGCAATGACCGTCCATGACCAAACCGGCGGTGCCACTCAGTTGCCCACTTAATTGCCCACCTTCGTAGCGGGGCAATTGAGAAACATCGCATTGCTCGTCCAGAGGCGCAGCCAATGTGGCTTTGGTACCTGCTGCAATGCGCGGCAACCATTTTTGTTGTTGTGCGTCAGAGGCGCCCAACAACACAGCCTGTGCGGCCAAGTACAAAGTAGAGGCCAAGGGCAGGGCGCCCAGTTGCCGTCCAACTTCCTCGGCCACCACACACAATTCCATCGCGCCAAGTCCAATACCACCACACGATTCGGGCAGCATCAAGGTTGTGACGCCCAATTCCCCTAAGCCATTCCAAACCGATTCCGCATGGGTCTGCTCGGTCTCAATCACGGTGCGAGTAACAGAGACAGGACACTCTTTGGCGAGGAACTTTCGAACCTCGTTGCGCAGCACATTTTGATCGTCTGAGAAATCGAAGTTCATGGCTTAAGCGGCTTGTGTTTGACGGGCAGGTGCAGGACGGGCAGTGTGCCCATAAAAAGTTTGACCTTGTGCGGCCATCTCGCGCAACAGTGCGGGCGGGCGCAAGTGGTCGCCAAACAAGTCGGCCAATCGATCGGCTTCCTTGACAAACACGGGCAAACCAATGCCGTCGATGAAACAGAAAGGCCCACCGGTATAAGCAGGGAAACCTACACCCAAGATGGCGCCGACATCGCCATCAGCAGGCGCTAACAACACGCCTTCTTCCATAGCCCGAGCCGCCTCTACAGCCTGAACATACAAAATGCGTTGTTTCAAATCGTGGGCGCTAGGTTGTTGCACTTTCAAGGGATACAAATCGGCCATACCCTTCCAAATTTGTTTGCCCGTTGTGTCGTAGTCGTAGAAACCTTTGCCCACTTTTTTGCCCATGCGGCCCATGTCAAAAAGCTTCTTCAAAATGGGCACAGAGCGTCCTGCTTTGTAGGTCTCCGGAAATTCTTTCGCTTGCGCTTCGCCAGCGTGCACAGACAGTTCGATGGACAACTCATCTGTGATGGCCAAGGGGCCGACTGGCATGCCTACATGACGCGCACAGTTTTCAATGAGTGCAGGTGCAATGCCTTCTGCCACCATGCCAATGGCATCGTCAATGAAGGCGCCAATGAATCGGCTGGTAAAGAAACCGCGACTGTCGTTCACCACAATGGGTGTTTTCTTCAGTTGCGATACAAAGTCGAGGGCTTTGGCCAAAGTTTCATCAGAGGTTTGATTGCCCCTGATGACTTCGACCAATGGCATGCGATCGGCAGGTGAGAAGAAGTGCAGACCAATGAACCTCTCGGGTCGACTGGTAGCCGTGGCCAACAAACTGATGGGCAAGGCAGACGTGTTGCTGGCCACCACGCAGTGGGCTGGCAAGACGGCGTCTAAGCGTTTTGTCACCTCGGCTTTGATGGCGCGATCTTCAAACACGGCTTCGACCACCATGTCTGCATCTTTCAACAAGTTGTAGTCGGTGCTTGGCGTGATGAGTGCCAAAATGCCACTGGCTTTTTCGGGGGTTGATCGGCCTTTTTCAACCAAGCGTTTTAAAACTTTTTCAGCATGCGCTTTGCCTTTTTCGGCAGCGCTTTGATCGCGATCAATCAAGACCACTTGAATGCCGCGTTGTGCCGCAATCAGGGCAATGCCGCCGCCCATCATGCCGGCGCCAATCATGCCCAGTTTTTTGCTCTTGAAGGGTGCAATGTTGGCAGGGCGGTGCATGCCCTTTTCTGCTTTTGATTTGTTGACAAACAAGGTGCGCACCATGGCGCGTGAGACTGTGCCGCGCGTCAGTGTGGCCATGTACTTGCTTTCAATTCGAAGCGCCTTGTCGATCGGCAGTTGTGCACCTTCGTACAAACAACTTTGAATGGCCAGTGGGGCTGGTAAGTTGTGATACGTGTTGGCTTGCAACATGGTGTTGCCCACCACAAAACTGGGGGCCACACGCGGATCTAAGGGGCCGCCGCCTGGAATTTTGAAACCTTTGACATCCCATGGCTGAACTGCATTGGGCGTTTCCATAAGCCATTTTTTGGCGGCAGACAGCAGGTCGGTAGGTGCCACTACTTCGTGGATCAAACCAATTTCTTTGGCCTTGACCGCGCTGGCGTGTTTGCCTTCTAGGAGGTAGGGCATGGCGCCCAAGATGCCCAATATGCGAAGCAGTCTTTGCGTGCCGCCTGCTGCGGGCAACAGACCCACCTGAACTTCTGGCAAACCAAGCACCACTGAAGGCAAATTGGCCGCAACTCGGTAATGGCAACCTAAGCACAATTCAAAACCGCCACCCATGGCGACGCCATTGATGGCCGCGGCAAAAGGTTTGCCACAGGTTTCCATTTTTCTGACCAGCATGGAGAGCGAAGCGCATTTTTCAAACAGCACTTCGACACTGTCGTTGTTCATGCTGTCCAAGTTGGCTTCCATGGCTATCAAGTCGGCACCCGCAACAAAAGCGTCTTTGCCAGAGGTCAATATGGCGCCTTTAACTTGCGCATCGGCAACCACGCGATCGATGCATGATGACAAACTGTTCATGAAGTCGCCGTCGATGACGTTCATGGTTTTGCCGGGATAGTCAATGGTCAGTGTGGCAATGCCATCGGCATCGACCGCGTATCGAATAATGTCCTGCATGATGTTCTTTCCTGTCTGATTTTTGTTTAAACGCGTTCGATGATCATGGCCGAGCCCATGCCCGCCGCCACACACAAAGAGACCAATGCAGTTTGTCGACCACTGCGTTCAAGTTCGTCCAGCGCGGTACCCAAAATCATGGCGCCCGTTGCGCCCAATGGGTGACCCATGGCAATGGCGCCCCCGTTCACATTCATGCGGTCGTGTGGAATGTTGAGTTCTTCCATCATGGTTAAAACAACTGAAGCAAAAGCTTCATTCAATTCCCAGAGATCGATGTCAGAGGCTTGCATGCCTGCGCGTGCCAGTGCTTTGCGTGCCGCAAAACTAGGACCATCCAGCATCAAAGTGGGTTCTGATCCTATGGCTGCAAACGAGCGAATTCTGGCGCGTGGCTTCAGGCCGAGTTGGCTGCCAATTTGGGCATTGCCCACGAGCACTGCTGCTGCACCATCCACAATGCCTGAGCTGTTGCCTGCATGGTGAATGTGATGAATTTTTTCAACTTGGGGATAGCGCTGCATGGCCACACTGTCGTAGCCATATTTTTCGCCCATGTCGGTAAACGCAGGCTTCAGTTGCAACAAAGTTTCCGTGCTTGTTTCTGGGCGAATAGTTTCGTCACGCGACAACAGCGTCAGGCCTAAAAAATCTTGGACGGGAACAACAGCGCCATCAAAGCGGCCCTCAGTCCAAGCGCGGTGTGCGCGGCGATGGCTTTCTGCAGAATAGGCATCCACGTCATTGCGGCTGTGACCCCGCAGCGAGCTCAACAAGTCAGCAGAAATTCCTTGCATCACAAAGTAAGTCTTGGCAGCAACTTGAGGGTCTTGTGCCCAAGCGCCACCATCTGCGCCCATGGGCACGCGTGACATCATTTCGACACCGCCGCCAATGGCAAGGTCGGCTTGACCGGCCATTACTTTGCTGGCCGCAAAGGCAACTGCTTCTAGGCCAGAGCCGCAGTAGCGATTGATTTGCAGGGCGGGTACCTGTTGGTCATAGTCTGCTTGCAAAACGGCCATCCTGGCAATGTTGCCGCCTTGTTCTCCCACGGGCATGACACAGCCCATGACCACATCGTCGATGGCGGCGGTGTCCAGTTGGTTGCGTTTCTTAAGCGCTACCAATGGCCGACTGGCCAACCAAACAGGCGTCACTTCATGAAGGCTGCCATCAGGTTTGCCCTTGCCTCGGGGGGTTCTGACGTGGTCGTAAATCAAGGTTTCCATGTGTGTCTTCCATGTGGTGGGCCATAGCCCTGTGAATCAATGGGCAACGACGTCGTATGAGTTGGGTCGTTGCTGTACCCATAGTCTTGCGCAATGTGAAGCGTTTGCAGAGCTAGAAAACCCATTTTGGGTACTCTTGATTTGATCTTTCAGGTCAATCTTTTTGGCCAGTCTGGGTCAGTCTTGGTCGTCGTTTTCAGTTCGCAATAGGCTCTGAAGCTTGGCGGCCAATTCCAAAATCTCTTGAGTTGTTTCAGCATTGCGCTTGGCAAATCCAGCACTGACCCCAGAGCGCACCATCAAACGATTGTTTTTGTCTCTGTAAAGCAAACCCTTCTTGAGAAGCTGGTCGACCTTGCGTCTGACGGTTTCACGCGGAATGCCCGTGGCCTCACTAATGGAGAGCACATTGCAAGAGTTCATGAGCTTGCTGCGCAGCACCATGTCGTCCAATAATTTTTCAGGGACATCGGCGCCACCTTTGCGAAAAAATTGCGACACGTTGTGCAATGAAATTTCACCAAAGATAATCATCTGCACCATGTCACCATCAAATTGATGGTAGAGCTTGCGCATCAATGGCACCGTAAAGTTCGCTATCAGATGTGAAATCTGATAGGCGTGTTTGTCTAGCAGAAGGGCTTTTTCTGAAGACGATGAATTCGGCATGGCATTACGATACCAAACTACCGCCATTCACGGGTAGTACTTGGCCATTGACCCACTCGGCTTCAAGGGATGCCAGGTACAGCACGGCCGCACCCACGTCTTGCGGCGAGCCTGCACGGGCCACCGAGGCTGTTTTTCTGGCCACTTGCTCAGAGCCCTCCCAGTTGTTCATGGTGCCCAAAGACAGGGCGTTGCAGGTAATGCCATGGCGGCCCATTTCGCCAGACAAGTTTCTGATGAAGCCAACGGCCGCTGCCTTGGCAGCGCCGTAGGCACACAGGCCCATGCCAGTCGCTGTGCGAGAAGCATCGGAGTTGATGGCCACAATGCGCCCCCATTTTTTTTCAATCATGTGAGGCAAGATAGCTTGGCAAGCATGCATCAAGCCGTGCAAATTGAGTTGCAACCAGCTGTCCCATTCCTCGGGGGGTGATTCCAAAAACTTGCTGTATCCCCAGCCCTGGGCAGGAATGCCTGCGTTGTGCACAAAGACGTCGATCGATCCGTGTTTTTCAATCAGCTTTGCCGTCATGTCAAAAATGGCGTGGCGGTCTGTCATGTCGGCCACTGCAAAATCGGCTGCCAGTCCTTCGTCTTGAAGCCCTTGGGAAGCGGCTTCTGCACGATCTGCAAAAAAATCATTGACCACCACAAGGGCACCTTGACGCGCCAAGCATTGCGCCACACCAAAGCCCATCCCTCTGCCCGCGCCACTCACCAAAGCGACCTTACCGTCAAGTCTAAACATCATATTTCCTAAGGAATTTGTGAAAGGCAGTTTTCCGCAAACCTCGTTTGTCTGCATACTACATATGGAGGGGGCAAATGTGTGTCAAAGTGCGAACATACTGCTCTGATTATTTGCTTGCCTTGCAATTGGTTTTTGACGATGCTATCCAATCCCACTTCCAATCCCACTTCCAAACCCTCTGTCAATCCTTCCAACAATCCTTCAGCCAATCCAAGCATCGATGTATCTCAAGGCCCACTGGCTGGCCTCAAAATCATCGAGTTTGCAGGCATAGGACCCGGACCCTTTGCCGGCATGATGTTGGCTGATATGGGGGCAGACGTCATCGTGATCGATCGAGCGGCAGACGTAGCCCGCGCCGCTAAATACCCCAGAGCCGCCACGCAGCGGGGCAAACGTTCTATTGCCTTGGACCTCAAATCAGAAGCCGATCGCCAAGTGGCTTGGACTTTGATTGAGTCGGCCGATGCGCTCATTGAAGGCTTTCGACCCGGTGTGATGGAACGTCTGGGTTTTGGCCCAGAGGCTGTTGAAACGCGCAATCCCAAACTGGTCTATGGTCGCGTGACGGGCTGGGGTCAAACCGGGCCGCTGGCGCAGGCGGCTGGCCACGATATCAACTATGTGGCACTTACAGGCGTGATGTCGACTTCCGCACGTCAAGGACAAGCACCCGTGATTCCTCCCACCATTGTGGGTGACATGGCGGGTGGTGCCATGTTCCTGGCTTTTGGATTGGTGTGCGCATTGCTTGAAGCACAAAAATCTGGACGCGGTCAAGTGATTGATGCCGCCATGATCGATGGCGTGACGGCCATGAGCGGATTGATGCACCAGATGCGCAGCAATGGTTCTTGGGTCGATCAAGCTGATCGGAATTTTTTCTCAAACAGCTCACCTTTTTATGAAGTGTTTGAATGCGCAGATGGCCGCTACATCAGTTTGGGCGCCATTGAGCCGCAGTTTTATGCACAGCTTTTGCAATTGTTAAAACTGGACGATGTTGATCCAGCCTTGCAATACGACGCGCGACAATGGCCTCAATTGAAGCAAAGAGTGGCGGACACCATTCAACAAAAAACACGTGCTGAGTGGCAAAGCTTGCTAGAGGGTACGGATGTTTGCTTTGCACCTGTTTTGAGTTTGACGGAAGCTGCAGACCATCCACACAACAAGTCGCGCGGTTTGTTTGTCGATGTGAATGGCCAGACTCAGCCGGCCCCTGCACC
>CANKXC010000032.1 GCA_947487355.1 Comamonadaceae bacterium
GCTGAAAGTTATAGGCCATAGCGGCCTGAAAAACTGACGTGTCGGCCCATTGCGCCACAATTCTTGAAGCACCGTTAACTGGCGACGGATAGAGGCTGGGCGTAGGTTGGATTTTTTCTAGGACATCGGCAATGAGGCTGGTGTCGCAATAAATGTCTGCATCAATTTGAAGGATGGGTGTTCTTCGATGACCGCCAGTGAGGCACGTCAAATCTGGTTTGGGCATGATCATCGGAATGATGACACTGTGCCAATCCAATTTTTTGTAGCCCAAAATTAAGCGGACTTTTTCTGCAAAAGGCGATGTGGGATAGTGGTGCAGGATGATCTGTGACATGAAAAAACTTCCAATCAGTGTGATTTTGGTTTAGACCAACTTGACCAATTGCTTGCCAAAATTGCGACCTTTTAAAAGGCCCATGAAAGCTTCAGGTGCGGCAGCCAATCCTTGTGCAATGGTTTCACGAGGTTTGAGTTTTCCTGAAGCGACCAACTCACCTAGTTCTGCCAAAGCAGCAGGCCACACTTCCATGTGCTCGCTCACAATGAAGCCTTCAATGGCCATGCGACTTTTTAAGATCAGCGTTGGGTTGGTCATTGGCAAAGGCTCGCCGTTGTAGCCTGCAATCATTCCGCAAACCGCAATGCGGGAAAAATCGTTGGCCCTTAACATGACTGCGTCCAGCACCATTCCGCCTACATTTTCAAAATGGCCATCAATGCCATCAGGACACGCTTCTTTGAGTGCTTTTGACAGAGAGATGTAATCGGTGTGTTCTTTGTAGTCGACACAGGCATCAAATCCCAACTCCTGAACCACGTAGTCGCACTTGGCTTTGCCGCCCGCAATGCCCACCACTCTGCAACCACGCGCTTTGGCCAGTGCACCATATGCACTGCCTACGGCACCGCTGGCTGCGCTGACCGTTACAGTTTTGCCAGCCTTGGCTTGGATGATGTTGTTCAAGCCATACCAAGCGGTGACGCCTGGCATACCCACAGCACCCAAGTAATGGCTGATGGCAAATTTTTCAGTATTGACAGGCTTCAAAGCACCAGGAAGGCTTGCATTGATGACACTGTATTCTTGCCAACCGCCCATGCATTGCACAGTTTGACCGACACTGAATTTGGGGTGTTTGCTTTCAACCACCTCACCCACGGTGCCGCCAATCATGACTTCGTTCAGGGGTTGGGGTTGCGCATAGTTTTTACCTGCATTCATGCGTCCGCGCATGTACGGATCCAAGCTCAAATAATGATGTTTGACCAAAACCTGACCCTCGTTCAGTGCTGGTGTTTCAGCTGTCACCAATTTGAAGTTAGAGGCTGTTGGTTCGCCATCAGGGCGATTGTCTAAAACGATGATGTGATTGCTTGGCATGGTGTCTCTCTCGATTGTTGTAGGAATGGATTCGTTTCAATCCGTTGAAATTTTTGACTGATCTGTTGGACGACGTTCTGCATATTTGAAAGTGCCCGTTGAGTGGGCGCACAATTCACCTTGTGCGTCAAAAACTTTGGCCTCTGCAAAGGCCATTTTTTGGGTTCTGTGGATGAGTTCGCCTTTGGCGACCAAGTGTTCCCCCGAATGGGTTTTGGCAGCTTTCATGAAGCTTGTTTTCATCTCAATGGTGAAGACGCCCAACTCGGGATCTACGCTGCGCGCGGCAGTGGCCATGGCAACGTCTAGAAGCGTCATGAGCGCGCCACCGTGAGTGATGTCAAACGAATTGAGATGCTCAGGCAATGGTGCGTAATGCATCTCAGAATGGCCGTTTTCAAACCGTTCTAGCGTAAAGCCCATGTGATGAACAAATGGGATGCCGGGACCAAAGGAAAGACTCATGACGTTGTTAACCGCCAACGACTGAGCTGACACCACCATCCACGGCCAACCACTGACCTGTAATGTGTTTGCCTGCATCACTTGCATACAAAACTGTCAGGCCCTTCAGGTCTTCATTGTCGCCTAGCCGCTTTAAAGGTGCAAAGCTTGCCATGCGTTCTTCGCCCATGATTTCGATCAAACCCATTGACATTTTGCTTGGGAAAAATCCTGGACAAATGGTGTTGACGGTGATGCCGTACTGGCCCCACTCGCAGGCCAATGCTTTTGTAAAATTAATGACTGCACCCTTAGAGGTGTTGTAGGCAATGGTTTGCATTTCAATGGGGTTGCCCGCCAAACCCGCAACGGAAGAAATGTTCAGAACCCGGCCTTTGCGGTTTGGGATCATGGACAACTTGGCAACTTCTTGCGACAGGATGAAGTAGCCACGAATGTTTAAATTCATCACTTTGTCCCAGGCTGAGACAGGATGGTCTTCTGCAGGCGCGCCCCATGTTGCACCGGCATTGTTGATCAAAATATCAATACGGCCCATGCGCTTCATGGTTTCATGGGCCAAGCGCCTAATGTCTTCTTCCTTGCCGCAGTCGGCAGCAATGTAATCGGCTTCAATGCCAGCTGCCTTGAGTTCTGCAACAGCTGCTTCCAGGTCATCGGCTTTTCGCGAACAGAGCATCAAGCGCGCGCCGGCTTCACCCAGAGCGTGAGCCATTTGCAGACCCAATCCGCGTGATCCGCCTGTAATCAAGGCGGTTTGTCCAGTGAGATCAAACAATTGTTGAATGTGACGTGTCATTTTTTTTCTTTCAAAATTCAAACCCAAAAATCCATGCAGTGTCTTTGTTCAACGACTGCTTTCATGAATGGTTTGATGGCGAGGTGGTCGGGGTGGTTCTGATAAGTTTTCAAAGCCGCTTCATCTTTGAAAACTGAATTGAGGATCAGGTCACTGGTGCAGTCCTGCCCTTCTGTTTTGATGCCTACTTCAAACAAAAGAATATCGGGTGTGAGATTGGCAAATTGGAGCAAGATGTCTCTGGCTTTCAACATGTTTTCATGTCGACTATGACCTTCAGCATGTTCTTTCAAATTCCACATCACGATGTGACGCAAACCGGAAACCTGTTTTGGGGTGTTGGTATTTGAATTCATTAGAAGGCCTCTTCAGGTAAGTTGGCGCAGGTCATATTGCGTGAGCTGACCACTTGCAGCCATGCATCAATTTTGGGAAGTTCGTACTGGAAAAAGAATTCAGCAGCTGCACGGCGACCCACATCGGCCGTTGTTTGATGGCTTTGGGTAGAGGCAACCACATCCAACCAAGTCCAAGCCAAAACCAGATGTCCAAAGGCTTGCAGGTAAGGGACCGCATTGGCCAAAGCCTCTTGCGGCTGTCCAGTCGACCAAGCTTGTTGCGTTGCCGCAGCCACTTTGCCCAAGGCAACCTTAAGCGATTGGGCATTGGGGGTCAATTCTGAAGAGAGCATGGCTTTGTCGCAAGTTGCCAGCATTCTGGAAGCCAATAACTTGAGGCCTGCGCCCTCTTCCATCAAAACTTTCCGACCTAACAAGTCCATGGCCTGAATGCCATGGGTGCCTTCATGAATCATGTTTAATCGGTTGTCGCGCCAATACTGCTCCACCGGAAAATCCCGTGTGTAGCCATAGCCACCATGAATTTGGATGGCCAAACTGTTGGCTTCTAAACACCACTCACTGGGCCAACTTTTTGCAATAGGGGTTAGAACCTCCAGCAACAATCTGGCTTCGTTGACAGATTCAGGTGATCCGGTGTGTTGTTCGTCCACTAGCTTGGCGCAATAAAGTTCAAGGGCCAACGCACCTTCACAGTATGATTTTTGTGCCAGCAGCATGCGCTTGATGTCTGCGTGCTCAATGATCCGGACCTGACCTTGAGCAGCGTCTTTGATTACCTTTTGTGAACCTCCAGAGACGGGACGTCCTTGCGGGCGATTTTTGGCATAGGCCAAACTCGCTTCATAGCCAGCCATGCCCAGCATGGTTGCTGCCAAGCCAACCCCAATTCGCGCCTCGTTCATCATATGGAACATATAGCCCAAGCCCTTGCCTGGTTCTCCCACCAGATAACCTATGGCACCGCTGCCATCGCTCTCGGTGTTGTCGGTTTGTACAGGATACTTGCCCTCACCAAAATTGAGCAAGGTGTTGGTGGTGCCGCGCCATCCACATTTGTGGTTTAAACCCGCCAACGCTACGTCATTCCGAACGCCTGTTAATTCGGCTTGCGCATTGACCAATTTCTTGGGAACGATGAACAAGGAGATGCCTTTGACACCAGGAATCAATTTGCCATTTGCATCGGGAATTTTGGCCAAAACCAAATGGACGATGTTTTCTGTGAGCTCATGTTCGCCCGCAGAAATCCACATCTTGTTGCCTTTGAGGCGATAGCGGTGTCCTAAAGGATCTGATTCATACGATTGACCATCGGGCACGGCGCGAGTCATCACATCACTTAATGAGGAGCCCGCTTGCGGTTCAGACAAGCACATGGTGCCCGACCACCTGCCAGAGAACTCATTCAATGCAAACACTTTCTTTTGCGTTTCAGTGCCGTGCGCCATTAGCAAGTTGGCATTGCCCACTGTGAGCATGCCTGTACCCATACTGACAGACGCCATGGCAAAGAAAGTGTTGGCAGCAGCCTCCACGGTATAGGGCAGTTGCATGCCACCAATGTCGTAGTCTTGCGCCGCACTCAACATGCCCGACTCTGCATAAGCTTTTTGTGCATCATGCGTGGCTTGGGGAAGGATGACTTTCTCGCCATCAAAACGCGGCTCCTCTATATCGACCAAACGATTGAAGGGTGCATATTTTTCGCGTGCAATGCGCTCGCATGTGTCTAACACCGCATCAAAGGTCTCACGACTGTGATCAGAGAAGCGCGCACGTTGCTGCAAACTTCCAACGTCAAGCCAGTCGTACAGTAAAAAATCCAATGTGGTTCGAAGACTCATGGCATTCAATGTTTCAACAGAAAATAAAAACGGGCGACCTGCATGGTTAGCGGGACGCCCGTGAGAGGTTTGGGGCGAATTACAAGACTTCGAAAATACCGCAAGCGCCCATGCCGCCGCCAATGCACATGGTGACAGCCACACGCTTGGCGCCACGACGTTTGCCTTCTATCAGGGCGTGACCTGTTAAGCGCTGCCCGCTAACACCGTAGGGGTGTCCAACAGCAATGGCGCCGCCATTCACATTCAAACGCTCGGGTGGAATGCCCAAGGTGTCACGGCAATACAAAACTTGAACCGCAAAGGCTTCGTTCAGTTCCCACAAATCGATGTCGGAAACTTTCAAACCCAAGCGTGCCAAAGCTTTGGGAACAGCGTAAATAGGACCAATGCCCATTTCGTCGGGCTCGCAACCTGCAACCGCAAAACCTAAGAAACGGCCAAGGGGTTTCAAGCCACGTTTTTCAGCCAAGCTTTCATCCATCACAACGCAGGCACCCGCACCGTCAGAAAACTGAGAGGCATTGCCTGCTGAAATGAGGCCGCCGGGCATGGCCGAGCGCAAACCCGAAATTGCTTCAACGGTAGTGCCTTCACGCAAGCCTTCGTCCTTGCTCACAGTAATTTGCTTGGTCATCATGCCCATGACCTTGTCAATCACGCCGGCAGACACAGTGATGGGTGCAATTTCTGCATCGAACAAACCTGCAGCTTGTGCGGCACATGCCTTTTGTTGGCTGGCAGCACCGTACTCATCCATGCGGTCACGACTGATCTTGTAGCGCTTGGCCACTTGCTCAGCTGTTTGCAACATGCTCCAGTAAATCTCAGGCTTCATTTTTTGAAGCGCCAAGTCAAAGAACATGTGGTGATTCATTTCTTGCTGAACGCAGGAAATACTCTCTACACCACCCGCCACATAAACTTGACCTTCGCCCGCAATGATGCGTTGTGCAGCCAGCGCAATGGTTTGCAGTCCAGAAGAGCAAAAGCGGTTGACAGTTAAGCCAGATACAGAAATGGGCATTCCCGCTTTGAGCGCGATTTGGCGAGCAATGTTGGCGCCTGTTGCACCCTCAGGATTGGCGCAACCCATGATGACGTCTTCAACTTCTGCAGCTTCAATGCCAGCCCTCTGAACTGCATGCTGAACGGCATGACCGCCAAGCGTTGCGCCGTGGGTCATGTTGAATCCGCCCTTCCAACTTTTGGCCAAGGGCGTGCGAGCAGTTGAAACAATGACAGCGTTAGTCATATTGATACCTCAATTCAGTTGAAAGTTTTGCCGTCAGCCACCAAACGGGCCAAGAGCGGAGCGGGTTGCCAGAACGCGACATCGTCGTGTGGGTTTTTGGCAAATTTCTTCATGGCTTCGACCACGTTGAACAAGCCAAATTGATCTGCGTACAACATTGGGCCACCGCGGAACAGCGGGAAGCCATAGCCTGTGAGGTAAACCATGTCGATGTCACTGGCTTTGCTGGCAATGCCCTCTTCCAAAATATGAGCTGCTTCATTGACCAGTGAGAAAACCAAACGCTGAACAATTTCTTCATCAGAAATTTTGCGCGGTGTGATGTCTAGCGAGGCGCGGTGTTTTTCGATCATTTCAACGACAACAGCACTTGGAATGGCGTCGCGTTTGCCTGGCAAATAATCGTACCAACCGGCACCTGTTTTTTGACCGTATCGGCCCATTTCACAAAGGAGGTCGCCCGTTTTGCTGTAGAGCATGCCTGGACGCTCCATGTTGCGACGTTTGCGAATGGCCCAGCCGATGTCGTTGCCCGCCAAATCACCCATGCGGAATGGACCCATGGCAAAACCAAATTTTTCAGCAGCCTTGTCGACCTGTGCGGGTGTACAACCTTCCTCAATCAGGAAGCCTGCTTGTCTGCTGTATTGTTCAATCATTCGATTGCCAATGAAGCCATCGCAAACACCAGACACAACCGCTGTTTTCTTAATTTTCTTGCTTAGAGCCATGACGGTGGCCATGACGTCTTTGCCGGTTTGAGCGCCGCGCACAACTTCCAACAATTTCATGACGTTGGCAGGGCTGAAGAAGTGCATGCCCACCACATCTTGGGGACGCTTGGTAAAGGAAGCAATTTTGTTGACATCCAATGTCGAAGTGTTGGAGGCCAAAATGGCGCCAGGTTTCATCACAGCATCTAGCTGTTTGAACACTGCTTCTTTCACGCCCATTTCTTCGAAAACAGCTTCAATGACCAAATCGGCTTGACCGATGTCATCGTAGCTCAGCGTTGTGCTGAGCAGCGCCATTCTTTGGTCAAGCTTGTCTTGTTTGAGTTTGCCTTTTTTGACTTGTGCTTCGTAGTTTTTTTGGATGATGGCAATGCCTCGGTCAAGTGCATCTTGCTTCATTTCCAAAATTTTGACTGGGATACCGGCATTCAAAAAGTTCATTGAAATACCGCCGCCCATGGTGCCAGCGCCAATGACGGCTACTGATGCAATGTTTCTTTGGGGCGTGTCTTCGGGAACGTCGGCAATTTTGGTAGTGGCTCTTCCCGCTGTGAAAATATGGCGAAGTGCTCTGCATTCAGGTGTGAGCATCAAATTCATGAAGATCTCACGCTCGAAGGTCATGCCATCTTCAAACTTTTTCTGTGTTGCAGCTTCTACGGCATCAACACACTTGGGTGGCGCCGGAAAATTCTTGGCCATGCCCTTGACCATATTGCGTGCAAACTGGAAATAGGCATCGCCTTGGGGATGTTTGCAAGGCAAGTTGCGAACCAAGGGAAGCGGTGCGCCATCTGCATGTTGTGCTGCCAACTCTTTGGCATAAGACATGGCTTCGGCTGCCAGTGCTTCAACAGAAGATGCCATGCGGTCGAACAATTTTTGGCCAGGCAACATGGCCAGCATTTCGCTGTTAATGGGTTCGCCGCTGACAATCATGTTGAGTGCGGGTTCAACACCCAATGCACGTGGCAGACGTTGCGTGCCGCCGGCGCCAGGGATGAGGCCCAACTTGACTTCGGGCAAAGCTACTTTGCATCCTGGCGCTGCAATTCTGTAATGGCAACCCAAGGCCAATTCCAAACCACCACCCATGGCAACGGAATGGACAGCGGCCAAAACTGGCTTGTCTGAGTTTTCGCATGCGCGGATGACACTCAATAAATTGGGTTCTTGGATGGCTTTGGGTGTTCCAAATTCACGAATGTCTGCACCACCTGAAAATGCTTTGCCTGCACCCGTGATGATGATCGATTTAACGGCAGGGTCAGCATTGGCCTTGCTCAATCCATCTGTGATGCCAACGCGGGTAGACAAACCCAAGCCGTTAACCGGGGGGTTACTCATGGTGATGATGGCCACATCGCCAATTACTTTGTACTCAGCTGTCATGCTGTTTTCCTCTTAGGGTGGAATGATCGCAAAATAGAACGGGCGTTCTATTTTGAAGATTTTAGGGTGTTTATGCGAGTCTGTGAAGAGATTTTGTCACTGATGAGACGGCACTCCATGACCAAGAGGTGTCTTAAACCTCAAGCCATTCCTTGCGGATATAGGTGTTCTCATTGAGTTCGGCAGGCGTCCCAGAAAAAACAATGCTGCCATGACCCATGACCAGCGCGCGGTCAGAAATTTTCATGGCGATGGTCAGTTTTTGCTCAATGAGCAAAACAGAAACACCTTTGTCTTTCAATTTCTTGAGGTACTGGCCAACCAATACAACAATTTTGGGGGCCAAGCCTTCGGTCGGCTCGTCAATGATGATGAGGTCGGGATCGCCCATCAGGGTTCTGCAAAGCGTCAACATTTGCTGTTCACCACCCGACAAAACCCCCGCCTCTGTGTATTGTCTTTCTAGCAAGCGTGGGAACATTTGGTACATGTCATCGAAGCTCCAACGACTACCAGTTCCTTTGCCTTTTTGGCCGAGCATGAGATTTTGGTGCACGGTCAGCTTGGGAAAGATGTCGCGGTTTTCGGGCACATAACCGATGCCCAAGTGGGCAATCTCAAATGCCTTTTTGCCAACAATGGCCTTGCCATTCCAATCGATTTGGCCTTGACTGTCTACCAATCCCATGATGGCTTTGGCAGTTGTAGAACGACCCGAACCGTTGCGACCTAACAGGGCTACAATTTCGCCAGGCTGGACATCAAAGCTGACGCCATGCAAGACATGGCTTTTGCCGTAAAACGCATGCAGGTTGTCAATGTGAAGCATTTCAGTGCCCTCCTACTTGAGCGTCGGCCACGTGAGAGCCTAAATAGGCTTCTTGGACGCGAGGGTTAGAACGAACGGCTTCAGGCGTATCAAAGGCAATGACCTCACCATAAACAACCACCGCAATTTTGTCGGCCAAACCAAAAACAACCCCCATGTCGTGTTCCACGGTCAGCAGTGTTTTTCCTACGGTTACTTCTTTGATCAAGTTGATAAACCGACTGGTTTCACTTTTGCTCATGCCCGCAGTAGGTTCATCTAGCAAAATAACTTCTGCACCACCTGCAATGGTGATGCCAATTTCTAGAGAGCGTTGTTCAGCGTAAGTGAGATTCATGGCCAATAAATCTCGTTTCTTGTCCAAACGAATCATCTCCATGTATTTTTCAGCCAACTCATTGGCGTCTTTTAAGCCTGATAGAAACTTGATGAAGGTGTACTTGTAGCCCAGGCTCCAAAGTACAGCGCAACGAATATTTTCAAACACACTCAGCTTAGGAAAAATATTGGTGATTTGAAAACTGCGAGACAAACCCAAGCGATTGATTTCGTAGGGCTGTTTGTGATCAATGCGTTGACCTTTTAAAAGAATTTCACCACTGGTAGGTCCAAACCTGCCGCTGATGAGATTGAATAAGGTTGATTTGCCTGCACCATTGGGTCCAATGATGGCCACACGCTCACCGGCATTGACCGCTAAATTGGCGCCACGAATGATTTCGGTTTTGCCGAAATTTTTGCGAAGATCTTTGAGTTCAAGCGCATACGTCATCACGCTGTCTTCCGTCGTTTAATTTCTTTTTCAATTTCAACTTGAATGTCACTCCACTCGATGAGGTAATGACGTCTGACGACTTCAAACAGGCCAAGACCTGTCAGCATGATAAAAATAGAGCCAAACCAACTGTCGACACCTCTGGCATTTAAAGTAACACCCATGAATTTCAGGGTGTCGCCCAAAGCAGAGTTGAGTTGCAGGTGATAGACCATTTCAATCATGGCGGCTGCGCCAACGAGTGCCACCAAAGCGGTCACAAACAGGCCTAAGTAGCTGACCCAAATTTGCTTCAACTTGCCAAATGCAGCCACGCGCAAATTCATCATGATAAGACTTGCAATGCCGCCTGGTGCGTACATCACCATGAACAAGAAAAGAAGTCCCAAGTACAAAAGCCAGGCTTTGGTAAATTCGGACAACAAAACAAACGCCAACACCATCAAGATACCGCCAATGATGGGGCCAAAGAAGAATGTTGCGCCGCCTAAAAATGTGAACAACAAATAACCGCCTGAGCGACCGGTGCCTACCACTTCGGCCGTGACAATTTCAAAATTGAGTGAGGCTAAGCCACCAGAAATGCCCGCAAAGAAACCAGCAATGATGAAAGCAAAATAGCGCACACGTTGGGTGTTGTAACCAATGAATTCAACACGCTCTGGGTTGTCTCTGACAGCATTCAAAATACGACCCAAGGGTGTTTGGGTAAAGGCATACATGAGCGCAACACAAATAAAGGTGTAGATGGCAATCAAATAGTAAATTTGAATTTGCGGACCGTATGTGATGCCCATGAAGCTTTGGCCAGCCACCCGGTTGCCTGAGATGCCCGCTTCGCCGCCAAAAAATTCGGAGAACATCAGGGACATGGCAAAGACCAACTCGGCCACACCCAAGGTAATCATGGCAAAAGGCGTACCCGATTTCTTAGTTGTGACATAGCCCAGCAGAATGGCAAAACCCATGCCTGCAAAACCACCAACCAAAGGCAATAAGCTGACAGGAATGGATGAGTTACCTGCGGTGATGGCATTCAATGCGTGAATGGCCACAAATGAGCCAAGTCCAGTGTAAACCGCATGACCAAAACTGAGCATGCCGCCCTGCCCTAACAAAATGTTGTAGGACAAACAGGCAATGATGGCGATGCCCATTTGGGCCAGCATGGTGCCCGACAAATTGCTGGTAAATACCAAAGGCGCAAAGATCAGGACGATGGCAAACAGGCTCCAAACGACCCAGCGACCCACGTTATAAGGTTTGAATTTGTAACTTGACATGCTTTACCCCTCCCTCGTACCCAGAAGACCTTTGGGTCGGAAAATTAAGATAAGCACCAAGAACAAATAAGGCAAGATAGGCGCAACTTGCGATACCGTGAGCTTTAAAAATGAGTTGTTGCGTGCAGCATCAGACAATGCAAAGCCTAAATCTTGAGCCACAGTGACAAAAGAATAGTCAAAGGCAATGGCAAAAGTTTGAATGACGCCAATCAAAATAGAAGCTAGGAATGCGCCCGATAAGGAGCCCATACCGCCCACCACAACCACCACAAAAATGACCGAACCCACGGTGGCCGCCATGGCGGGTTCTGTCACAAAGGTACTGCCGCCAATGACGCCAGCCAAACCTGCCAAGCCTGTGCCAGCACCAAATACCAGCATGAATACACGAGGCACATTGTGTCCCAGTGATTCAACAGCTTCAGGGTGCGTTAAGGCGGCCTGAATAACCAAACCAATGCGAGTTTTGGTTAGCAACAGCCAGAGAGACAAGAGCATTAGCAAGGCCACGATCATCATGAAACCGCGTGTGGCGGGAAATGGCGTGCAGATAAGTCGAATGCTAGCGTCGGCGGCTTTGCACATCTCTGCAGGCGCAGCGCCCCAGATAAATTGCAAGCCATCAACGGAATGATTAATCAGAGTAAATGCAGCGCCTTTGAGCAAATCGGGCGGCACAAACTCAACCGCTGTACGGCCCCAAATTAACTGCACCAATTCGTAAACAATGTAGGAAAGTCCGAAGGTCACCAGCAATTCTGGAACGTGCCCAAATTTATGGACTTTGCGAAGCGTGAGACGTTCAAAAATGACGCCACATCCGCCGACCATAATAGGCGCCAACAACAGTGCGGGCCAAAAGCCAATGACACTGGTGAGGCTGTAACCAAAATAAGCACCGATCATGTAAAACGATGCATGTGCAAAATTCAAAACACCCATCATGCTGAAAATCAAGGTCAGTCCGGAACTGAGCATGAAAAGCAGCAAACCATAGCTCAATCCGTTGAGCATGGAAATGATGAAAAACTCCATAAATCGACCTTCCGATTTCCATCACATTTCAAAAAAAAGGGCCCGATCCATAGAGGTGCGGGCCCTGCAGGAGCGCTAGAGAATTAAGCTGGGCGCTTCATCTGGCAGCTGGTTGGCGTGCTAGAAATGTAGGATGGGAATTCCTTGACGGGCACCAAGGTCATGCCAGTGTTTTCAACGCTGTAGTTGTACTTCTTGTCGGTTTTGCTCCAAACAGTGAGGTACAAAGGTTGTTGCAACTGGTGATCGGTTTTACGCATCTGAATTTCACCATTGAATACGCTCTTGCTGGTGATACCTTCCAACGCAGCAGCCACTTTTACGGGATCTGTTGACTTGGCTTTGGCCATGGCATCACCCAGTGTAGTGAAGATGCTAATGACCGAACCTGTGTAGAAGTCATCGTTGAATTTGGCTTTGAACTCGTCTTGGTATTTGTCCATCTGACCGCCCATTTTGTAATGGCCGTAAGCAATTTGGAAGACGCGACCTTCACCGGTTTTGCCCAGTGCCGTTGGCGTGCCTGTGACACCGGTGTAGTAGGTGTAGAAATTGCCAGTGAAACCGCCTTCGTTGGCTGCTTTAACCAACAAAGCCAAGTCTGAACCCCAGTTGCCGGTAACAACGGTGTCAGCGCCTGAAGCTTTGATTTTTGCAATGTAGGGTGCAAAGTCACGAACTTGCGCCAAGGGGTGCAAATCTTCACCCACAATTTGAACATCTGGGCGCTTGCGGTTGATGCCTTCTTTGAAGAACTTGGCAACTTGATGGCCGTGTGAGTAGTTCTGATTCAACAAGAAAATTTTCTTGGTTTCAGGACGGTCCTTCATGAAGGTGGTGAGTGCCTCCATTTTCATGGATGTGTCAGCATCAAAACGGAAGTGCCAGTAGCTGCACTTGCTGTTTGTAAAGTCAGGGTCAACAGCAGAGTGATTTAAGAAAATAATTTCTTTGCCTGGGTTGCGTTCGTTGTGTTTGTTGACGGCTTCAATGAGGGCGCCAGCAACACCAGAGCCATTGCCCTGTGTGATGTATCGAATGCCTTGATCGGTTGCAGCCTTCAAGACGTTCAAACTTTCTGCAGGGCTGAGTTTGTTGTCAAAACCAACCACTTCAAATTTGACGCCAGCAGGATTTGTCTTGCTGTACTTTTCAGCAAAAAACTGGAAGCTTTTTAGCTGGTTGTTTCCCACTGGGGCCATCAGGCCAGACAAAGGATCGATCCA
>CANKXC010000033.1 GCA_947487355.1 Comamonadaceae bacterium
GTAGAAGACGAATCGGCAGGTGACGTAGCTGGCATCAAAGGTGCCACGCTCAAGTTTGAAGGCGATTACGCTTTTGGTTTGCTGCGGACAGAAACAGGCGTGCACCGCTTGGTTCGCAAGTCGCCCTTCGATTCTTCTGGCGGCCGTCACACCAGCTTCGCCAGCATTTTTGTTTACCCCGAGGTAGACGACTCCATCGAGATTGACATCAATCCGGCTGACGTTCGCACCGACACATTTCGTGCCAGTGGCGCGGGTGGACAGCACATTAATAAAACTGACTCCGCAGTCCGGCTGACACACATCCCCACAGGCATTGTGGTGCAGTGTCAAGACGGCCGCAGCCAACACAGCAACCGTGACGTCGCTTGGAAACGCCTGCGCTCACGGTTGTACGACTTTGAAATGCGCAAGCGCATGGAAGCACAACAAAAACTGGAAGACACCAAGACCGACGTAGGTTGGGGTCATCAAATTCGCAGTTACGTACTCGACCAAAGTCGAATTAAAGATCTACGCACCAATGTCGAAATGTCTAATACCCAAAAAGTATTGGATGGCGACTTGGACGCGTTCATTGAAGCCTCGCTCAAACAAGGTGTTTGAAGAACCGGCATTGCCGGTTTGACAACCCAACCCATGGAGAATTTTTGTGATGCTTGAAGGACAAACCAAAGCCATCCGCCGTGTTGACTACACCGCACCGGCATTTTGGATCGACACCGTCGATTTGACTTTTGACTTAGACCCCACCAAAACACGTGTTCTGAACAAAATGCGTGTTCGCCGCAATTCCGATGTGAATGCACAAGCATTGCGTTTGGATGGTGAAGAATTGAACCTGGCGCGCGTCATGGTCAACGGCGGTGGCACCTCGTTCAAAATGGACGGCAACCAACTGGTGTTAGAAAATTTACCAGAAGGCAACGATGCTTTCGATTTGGAAATATTTACCACCTGCAACCCTTCCAAAAACACACAACTGTCTGGCCTTTATGTCAGCAACGACTCCTTCTTCACACAATGTGAAGCAGAAGGATTCCGCCGCATCACTTACTTCTTAGACCGCCCGGACGTGATGGCCAGTTACACCGTCACATTGCGTGCAGACGAGCAGCAATACCCGGTGCTTTTGTCCAACGGCAACTTGCTTGAGCAAGGCAAACTGGAAGATGGCCGTCACTTTGCCAAATGGCAAGACCCTCACAAAAAGCCTTGCTATTTGTTTGCTTTGGTCGCTGGCAAATTGGTGGCGCGTGAACAGCGAATCGTGTCGCGTTCTGGCAAAGAACATTTGTTGCAGGTTTTTGTACGCCGTGGCGATCTAGACAAAACCGAGCACGCCATGAATTCACTGATGGCCAGCGTGGCATGGGACGAAGCACGATTTGGTTTGCCCCTTGACTTAGAGCGCTTCATGATTGTGGCCACCAGCGACTTCAACATGGGCGCCATGGAAAACAAAGGCCTGAATATTTTCAATACGAAATATGTATTGGCCAGCCCCGCCACCGCCACGGACACCGACTTCGCTGGCATTGAAAGCGTGGTGGGTCACGAGTACTTTCACAACTGGACCGGCAATCGCATCACTTGCCGTGATTGGTTCCAACTCTCCTTAAAGGAAGGCCTCACAGTTTTCCGCGACCAAGAATTTAGCCAAGACATGGCTGGCGTCGAAAGCGCTCGCGCTGTCAAAAGAATTGAAGATGTTCGTGTTCTGCGAACTGTTCAATTTCCAGAAGATGCTGGCCCCATGGCACACCCTGTGCGCCCTGATGCCTACGAAGAAATCAACAACTTCTACACCGTCACCATTTATGAAAAAGGTGCCGAAGTCGTTCGCATGATGCAAACTTTGGTCAGCCAACCGGGCGACGAAGAAGGTCGACAAGGTTTCGCTAAAGGCATGAAACTATATTTCGAGCGCTATGACGGTCAAGCCGTGACTTGCGATGACTTTGCGCAGGCCATTGCCGATGCCAATCCGCAGTCATCTCTGGCAATGCTGTTACCGCAATTCAAACGCTGGTACAGCCAAGCCGGTACGCCCAGAGTTCAAGCGCAAGGCAGTTACAACGTCAGCAACCGAAGCTACACCCTGACTCTTTCGCAATCTTGCGCTAACACAACCGACCAACATCAAAAAGAGCCATTTGTCATTCCCGTCAAAATGGGTCTTCTGAATCAAGAAGGTCAGGCTTTGCCTGGGCACGACAAAACGCTGGTGTTAAGCGAAGCCAGCCAAACCTTTGTCTTTGAGAACATTGACAGTGAGCCAACACCCTCACTGCTGCGCAACTTCAGTGCGCCAGTCAACCTCGATTGCGATTTGACTGACATGCAGTGGCTCAGCATCTTGGCGCACGACACAGACGCTTTCAATCGTTGGGAAGCGGGTCAGCGCTTGGCTGTCCAAGCCGCACTCCGATTTATCCGGACTGCAAAAAATCCGCAATCCGATGCGGTATTGGACGAGGGTTACCTCAATGCCATGCGTCAAGTCTTGTCAAACGCCTCACTCGACGCGGCATTCAAAGAACTGGTTCTGACGCTGCCTTCAGAGACATACATCTCAGAGCAACTTGAATCTGTTGATCCACAATATGTGCATGCCGTGCGCGAAGCCATGCGCCTTCAATTGGCCACCGCAATGCATGAGGATTGGCAAACTTGCTATGCCCAAAATCGTGTCTTAGGCGCTTATTCTCCCGATGCCATTTCCAGTGGCAAGCGCGCCCTCTCCAACATGGCGCTTCACATGCTGTGCTTAGCCGCCCAACATGAAGGCAGCCCAGTTTGGCCTGGCAAAGCTTTGCAAGCTTTCAAAGATGCCAGCAACATGACCGATCGTTTTGGCGCCTTGTCGGCTCTGGTCTCTAGTGGCCATGCGTTGGCAGAGCAAGCCTTGGGGCAGTTTCACGCCTTGTTCAAGGACGAAGCCTTGGTCATCGACAAATGGTTTGCGCTTCAGGCCAGCGCACCCGACCGCAATGGCAACACCTTGCCAGTGGTTCGCCAATTGATGCAGCACCCAGACTTCAACTTGCGCAACCCTAACCGGGCCCGGAGTCTCATTTTCAGTTACTGCAGCGCCAACCCCGGCGGATTTCACCGAAGCGATGCCGCCGGTTATGTTTTCTGGAGTGACCGCGTCATTGAACTCGACGCCATCAACCCCCAAGTCGCTGCCCGTCTGGCACGCGCGCTTGACCGTTGGAAAAAACTGGCCGAGCCCTACCGACAAGCTGCCAAAGCAGCCATTGAGCGCGTAGCCGCCAAGGCCGACTTGAGCAACGATGTGCGAGAAGTTGTTACGCGTGCTTTGGCTGAATAAAAACTGAGGATCACCATGTCACAAAAAGTTTCACTGTCCCGATATTTGGTAGAGGAGCAACGCAGCAAAGGCATGATTCCTGCCCAGTTGCGATTGTTGCTTGAAGTGGTGGCACGTGCTTGTAAAAGCATCAGCCATGCCGTTAACAAAGGCGCATTGGGCGATATTATGGGCAGTGCCGACATTGAAAATGTTCAAGGCGAAATTCAAAAGAAGTTAGACATCATTGCCAATGAAGTGCTGATTGAAGCCAATGAATGGGGCGGCCATTTGGCGGCCATGGCCTCCGAAGAAATGGAGACCATCCACTTGGTTCCCAATCGCTATCCCCAGGGCGAATACCTGCTCATGTTTGATCCACTCGATGGCTCTAGCAACATCGATGTCAATGTCAGCATTGGCACCATCTTCAGCGTTCTTAAGAAAGCTGAAGACAGCGATAGCATCAGCGAAAAAGATTTCTTGCAACCCGGCCTTCAACAAGTAGCGGCGGGGTACTGCGTATATGGTCCTCAAACTACCTTGGTGCTGACGGTGGGCGATGGTGTCGCCATGTTCACACTTGATCGCGAGCAAGGCTCCTTTGTGTTGACGCAAGAAAATGTCAAAGTCCCTGAAGACACCAAAGAATTTGCCATCAACATGAGCAACATGCGTCACTGGGATGCCCCCGTCAAACGCTATGTTGACGAGTGTTTACAAGGCAAAGATGGCGTTCGAGGCAAAGATTTCAACATGCGCTGGATTGCCAGCATGGTGGCCGATGTCCACAGAATTCTGACCCGCGGTGGTGTGTTCATGTACCCTTGGGACAAACGTGAGCCACACAAAGCCGGCAAACTTCGGCTCATGTACGAAGCCAACCCCATGAGCTGGCTCATTGAACAAGCCGGAGGCGCTGCCACCAATGGCCGTCAGCGAATTCTTGAACTCCAACCCAGTCAATTGCACGAGCGAGTCAGCGTCATTTTGGGTTCCAAGAATGAAGTGGAGCGCATCACGCGCTATCACCTCGAAAAGTAGACAAAACGCAACATTCGCAACCAAATTGAATGAGTTGCGATAGCATGAGGGGCATGTTCAGTCTCTTGCATTGAATTGCAAGTCTTTCTTTTGGGAGGTCCTCATGAAAATTCGTTTGATGTCTTCGCTCATTGCGGTCAGTGGCCTTTTTTGGGCTGCGCCAAGCATCACCTTCGCCCAAGCCGCCGACCCCGCGGTCAAGAAGTCGGATTCTGGCATTTGCCACGACAAATCCAGCACCAGTTACAACGTCACGAAAAAATTTGAAGCCTTCCCCACCATGGACGCTTGCTTGAAGAGTGGTGGCCGCATGCCAGCCAACGCAGCAGCCCCCGAAGCGGTAGTGGTTAAAAAATCAGAGAGCGGCATCTGCCACGACAAAAGCAGCACCAGCTTTGAAAAGACTCAAAAATTCACCGCATTCAAATCGATTGATGAATGCGTGAAAAGCGGAGGAACGCTGCCTAAAAAGTGAGTCGCCCAGACTCACTGATTTACATCGGCTCTTCTATCAGCGGTGAAGAAGAAAGTGGATCGGCGTTGTGGGGCACGTCGGTGTTGTGCGTTCCAAATGCCACGGCTCTGAAAATTTCACGCAACATTTTCTTCTCTGACAGAGACAACGCTCTTGTGAGGCGATGGCGCATGCGCAGTAGCAGCTGACGGTCAACTTCTTGTGGAATGCCACGGCTGATGTGCAAGGCATCTCGCAGTTCTTCGCGTCTGTCTTCTGGTTCGTCATCCCACCAAGACACTATGACTTCCGTCATAGATTCGCGCACCAACTCTGGATCTTCCTGGGTAGCGCTGCTTTCCTTCGCTGCACTGCCTTGAAGGATTTCTGCAAGCGCCTTGGGCTGAACCACAATGCGCTGATCTGCCTGCGATAACAAGCGACCCCAACCCGGATCTGTTTGATGCAATTTGGGCATATTGCGAGCCGCCTCATCCGCCAAAATGTGAACGGACATGCCCGTCAATTGCGCATCGTCAATGACCGTCAAAAAGCGTTCATCATCGGTGGCCAATAAAACATGCTCGCAAGCTTTGTTACTTGCCAATTGACGCAGGTCTTGTCCCAGGCTTTTTAACAGCGATACACCACCGTCCAAGTCATGCGACAAAACTTTCCGAACAATTTGGCCATCGACATCCAAACTTTCATTCTCTTCGGAGTACCAATAAATGCGTTTGACTTCAACGTCCAGTCCAGCATGGCTGAGCGCATCGTTTAAAAACTGGGCCATGCCATTTCGGTTGACCGCGTCTTGTTTGGGTCCCGATTGGGTGTGCTGGGCCAGCCATACCAAGAACCTTGCATCGACCAATGCAATGCATTGACCGTCTGAGCTGGCACCGTTTTTCCGGTTGGCGTCTTTAGAGGAATGAGAAAAGTATTCGCGTTTCATCGCAGCCTTTGAGTCTTAAGATAATGAATAAACGGGCAAAACCTAGCTTTGCCTCTACATAGCGGGTCTGCGAACCCTGCTTCTATTTTAGCGATTTAGCGCCGCATAAAAAGCTTTAAACTCTTCCAATTATTGACACAATCACTCCTCTATGTCTCATTACGACCTTTACGCCATTGGCAACGCCCTCGTCGACTCCGAGTTTGAAGTCAGTGACGCACTCCTCCAAAGCATGGGCGTTGACAAGCGCCACATGACCCTCATCGACACGCCTCGCCGTGCTGAGTTGTTGTCTCATGTCAAAGCCATCACACCCCGTCAAACTGGCGGTGGTTCTGCTGGCAACACCGTTGTGGCCCTTGCACAATTGGGAGGAAAAGCCTTTTATTCATGCAAAGTTGCGCATGACGACTTGGGTGACTTTTATGTCAAAGACCTGCAGGCTCGTGGCGTCGACACCAACCTCACCCACACCCGTGCATCAAACGGTCAAACGGGCAGCTGCATGGTGTTGGTCACCCCCGATGCCGAACGAAGCATGTGCACATTTTTAGGTGTTTCGGCCGAGTTAGACGATGCAGCTTTGCATCCACATGACATTGCCAAATCCAAAATTTATTACATGGAAGGTTATTTGGCCGCTTCACCCACTGGCTTGAATGCCGCCCTCAAAGGCCGACAAATTGCCAAAGATGCCAACGTTGCCCTCGCCCTCACATTGAGCGATGTCAGCATGATTCAGTTTTGTAAAGCAGGGCTCGATGCCATGCTGGGTGATGGTGTTGATTATTTATTTTGCAACCAAGAAGAAGCCCAAGTTTGGTGCGGTACACAAGACTTGGAAGAAGTCAGATCGCAACTCAAAAAACTGGCTAAGATGGTCTGCATGACGCGTGGCCCTGAGGGCTCTGAAGTCATGACAGCCGAGCAAACTTGGCATGTGCCTGCAGAAAAAGTCAAAGCCATTGACACCAATGGTGCTGGCGACATGTTTGCAGGTTCATTCTTATATGCCATTGCGCGCGGCTATTCACCCGAGCAAGCCGCTAAGCTGGGCAATCACACAGCCGCAGCTGTTGTCAGTCAACATGGCAACAGGCTCACCTTAGGCCAGCTGAGTGCCATCAAAGCTTACGCATTGCCAGCGCATCAATAATTAGAAAACATCTGCCAATGACCCAGCTTTCGCAGCCACGTCCTTGGCAGATCAGGGCATATGCACTTATGCTCAAGCCCTATGTCTTTTAATGAACTGGGCTTAATGCCCGAGCTACTTAGCGCGCTCAAACCCAAAGCCTACCCCGCACCCACACCGGTACAAAGCGATTGCATTCCAGCCGCTTTGTCGGGCAAAGATGTTTGGGTTACGGCGCCAACTGGGTCTGGCAAAACACTGGCCTACGCACTCCCCTTAGTCAACCATCTGTTACAAAGTCTGGCTCAAATTCAGCAACAAGGCCATCCAACGCGATCGAGCCACAGCAGGAACGCCAAACAGGTTCAGTCCTTGGTCTTGGTTCCCACCCGCGAATTGGCCATCCAAGTCAGTCAGTTGTTCATGGGCCTGACCGCTCAATGGGGCAACCTGTGCAAAATTACTGTTGTGTTTGGAGGCGTTTCAATCAACCCTCAAATGATGGGGCTGAGGGGTGGTACTGACATCCTAATTGCCACACCCGGGCGGCTCCTTGACCTCATTGACCACAATGCGCTGCAGCTGTCGTCCGTCAAAACCTTGGTGTTAGACGAAGCCGATAAGTTGTTAGAGCTGGGCTTTCAGGACGAGTTAAACCAGATCTTGAGTCTGCTTCCAAGCCAAAGGCAAAGCCTATTTCTTTCAGCCACTCGCCCCCAAAGCATTGAGGTTTTGGCCCGAAGCTTGTTGCGTTCACCGCTCGAAATTCAACTGAAAGGTGAAACACCTCAACCCGCGGTCATTGAACAAAGGGCCATCCTCACGGATACAGCCAAACGAACGCAACTCCTGAAACATCTAATTAAAGATCAAAACCTCAAACAAGTTTTGGTCTTTGTAGCAACTCAACACAGCAGTGAAATTGTTGCCGCCAAACTCAGGGTAGCAGGCATTGCCGCTGAACCCTTTCATGGTCAGTTGAGTCAAGGCAAACGCCAGCAAGTATTGGCCGATTTCAAAGCTCACCGAGTGAAGGTTGTCTTGGCCACCGACTTGGCCTCACGCGGCTTGGACATTGAAAAGCTGCCCACCGTGATCAATTTTGATTTGCCCAGATCTGCCGTAGATTACACCCACCGAATAGGTCGAACAGGCCGTGCCGGTGAGGCTGGACTGGCAATCAGTTTTGTGTGCCCAGAGACGGTGCAGCATTGGACACTCATTGAAAAGCGCCATGCTGTGAAACTGACGCAAGAATCAATACCTGGATTTGAGGCCACAACGGTTGCCCCGCTTGATGCTCAAGGGGTGGGTGGCATTAAGGGAAAAAGACCCAGCAAAAAGGACAAACTCAGGCAATTGGGAGCCGCAAAATCTCCAACGCCTTAACTTCAGTCAGGGCTTAAAAAGGTGCCGCCGACCCAAAGCGCCTATCTCTCTTTGAGAACCAATCTAAAGCTTCATTAAATTGTTTGTTGGTGAAATCGGGCCACAAAACATCAATGAAAAAGAGCTCGGCATAGGCTGCCTGCCACAACATGAAGTTGCTCACCCTTGATTCGCCACCCGTGCGAATCAACAGATCCATTTCTGGTGCATCGCCAGTGGACAAATAAGGCACCAATGCTTCTTCGCTGATGGAATCGATGCTTTTATCAGGATTGGCCGCTTGCCAAGCTTTGGTGGCTTGAATCACATCCCAACGACCCCCATAATTTGCCGCCACTCTGAGGGTGATCTTGGTGTTGTGCTGGGTCTGCAATTCAGCTTTTCGAATGAGCGACTGCAATTCTGGGCTGAATTTAGATTTATCTCCCACCACAACCAGCTTGACGCCGTTTTCTTCCATCTGATCAACTTCTTTTTGCAGATAGCTAGAAAACAAATTCATCAGCATCATGACTTCCTCTTGAGGACGTCGCCAATTCTCGGTACTGAATGCAAAGATGGTCAGGTGCGCAATATTGGCTCTTGCACATGCCTCCACAACTGCGCGCACCCGTTTGGCACCCGCAGCATGTCCCAACGCTGCAGGCAATAAACGTTTCTTGGCCCAGCGCCGGTTGCCATCCATGATGACACCTACGTGTTTTGGCAGAGTACTCTGAGTCAAACTAAATCACTTATAAAAAAGACAACACGATTCTACAGTCTTGAACCAAAATAAAAGGCCGCTGAGTGCGGCCTTAATCAAATCAAATGAATTGAATGGATCAAGCAATTAAATATTGAGCGCGGTCTTGACCATCGATCCATTTGGGGGCTTTACCGCGACCAGTCCAAGATTGGCCAGTTGCTGGATCGCGATATTTAGGAGCCACCTTGTTGCCTGAAGATGACTTATTGCTGGATTTAGCAGCACCACGGCCAGAAGGGAAAACATCTTGAACAGTTAATCCAAATTCAGCGACTAATTCGCGGGCTTTGGTAATGGCTTCAGACAGCTCATGGGCGCGGGCCGAGGCTATCGCTTGCTCTAATGCTTCACGTTGCAACAATAATTCTTTATATGAGTTAGTCATAATTTCCCTTGAAAAGATAATAGGCTGATAAATAGTACATGATTCCGAAGAATCGATTTATTTTAGCCATATTAAGCTTCAATATATTTATTATTTTTATAAAAAATGAGAATTAATTATCACATTTAGCAATTACCTTATCAATTCTTCGACCTTCAAGTGAATTAACCTCAAAATGCCAACCTTCACGCAACAAAATGTCACCTACTTTGGGTAAATAACCTAATTCAGCCAAAATAAATCCACCCAGAGTATTGAATATTCCCCTTTCCTCACCGGGAATATCTTTAATCTCAAGTCTTGATTTCAATTCATTGATGGGCATTAAGCCATCTAGCAGCCAAGTACCATCGGCTTGCTGTGTGGCCCAAGCATCGGCAATGGTGAGGGGCTGCAATTCACCTGTAATGGCTTCCAGTAAATCTCTGGGGGTCAATAAACCTTGAACCACACCATATTCATCAACGACAAACACGATACGGCCGGATTTACCCCTTAATTGCTCTAGCAAAGCCATGCCGCTCAATGTTTCAGGAACAAACGTCGCTGGTGTTGCATATTCTTCGACTGCCTTTTGATCGGCAGATGGCAATGAAACTAATCTGGCGACATTGATGACGCCGATGACATCATCTAAATTGCCACGACAAACCGGATACCAAGAATGCCCCTGAAAACCATCTTCTTGGCCAACCTGAGATAAACACTCAGCAGGCGTCATAGAAGCTTCAAACCATCGAATGTCAATTCGCGGCACCATCAAAGAAGTTAATGGACGGTCATCCAAATGAAATACATTTCTGACCATTTGATGCTCATGCGCCTCGATCAAGCCGGCATCGACGCCTTCTTCCAAACTGGCCGTGATTTCTTCTTCCGTGACAGCTCGGTTACCCGTCGTGTCAATGCGAAGAAGCTTTAAAACCGCGTGCGTGGTCATGGAGAGAAGCCCAACAAAAGGCTTGGCCGCCCCTGCCAGCCAAGCCATGGGTCTTGAAACCCACCTAGCGACCAATTCTGGATACAGCTGGCCAATTCGCTTGGGCACCAACTCACCAAAAATAATGGTGGTGAAGGTGATGACGGTCACAACAATAGCAGTTGCAGAGATGGCAGATACAGATTCTGAAAGACCAAAAGCCATTAACCAAGCTGCAACATCGCCACTGAATGCTGCTTCGCCCACAATGCCATTGAGCACGCCAATTGAGGTAATACCCACCTGCACAGTAGACAGAAACTGAGTGGGGTTTTGCAGCAATTTGAGTGCCATGGCGGCACCCTTATCGCCAGCTTCCTCCATAGCAGCAAGCCTTGCTTTTCGACTGGCCGCTAAAGCCAATTCAGACATGGCAAAGATGCCGTTAATGAGGGTTAAGAGCGCAATTAATAAAAAATCCATACCCGCATTGTGCCAAGTCCAGGGTTAAGCGCAAAGAGCCCCAATTCACCCAAGGGAAAAAGTAAACAAATGCAACGACAATGTGGCTTTTCAGACGAAGCAACAAAACATGGCTATTTATTGGATTGGCGACATTCAGGGTTGTGATGCCCCCTTGGGTCAATTCATCGATCAGGTTGGGTTCTCAGCCAGTCGAGATCGGTTGTATGTTTTGGGCGACTTGGTTAACCGCGGACCTGCCTCTCTGCAGGTCTTGCGTCGCCTGCAAAATTTGGGAAACAGCGTTCAGTGCGTTCTTGGCAATCATGATATGCATTTGCTGGCACTCAATGCAGGCGCTAAAAAGCCGAGCAAATCAGACACTCTTAACGAAGTTTTGATGGCAGACGATAAAGAGGCTTTGCTTCATTGGTTGCGACACCAAGCCTTGGCCATATATCAAGAGGATGTATTGATGGTGCATGCAGGTGTTCTGCCTCAATGGTCTCTGGAAGAAGCACTGAGCCTTGCCCATGAACTGCAAGAAATTCTGCGCGGCCCCGATGTCAATGATTTTTTGATGCAGATGTATGGAAACGAACCATCCTTATGGCTTCCCAATTTAACTGGCATTGCTCGTTGGCGTTGCGCTTTAAATGCATTCACTCGAATTAGATTTTGCACGCCTGCAGGGCAAATGGAGTTTGAAACCAAAGAGGGAAAGACCAAAGCACCGCAAGGTTACCTGCCTTGGTTTGAAGTGCCGCATAGAAAAACATCGCAGACCACCATCGCTTTTGGACATTGGTCGACCTTAGGCGCTGTTCAGCGGTCAGATGTTTGGGCACTAGACACCGGTTGCGTCTGGGGTGGGTGCCTGACTGGCATTCAAAGAAATCGACCTTCAGATGAG
Source organism: Comamonadaceae bacterium (assembly GCA_947487355.1). GTDB lineage: Bacteria > Pseudomonadota > Gammaproteobacteria > Burkholderiales > Burkholderiaceae_C > Limnohabitans_A. The sequence continues at coordinate 11,721 of CANKXC010000033.1, forward strand.
CCCGTTCGAATTGAAGTCAAATGCCCAGGCTACCAAAAACCATTTTGAGAAATCTTCAAAGAAATCGAACGCAATGCTATGAAAAACAGTTTGGGATTTGATCCTCGCCAGGTGCCTTGGACACTTCAATCCGGTCATTGGTCACCGATTGAAGCTCGGCACTTGATGGCCGATCGACTGCGCTGGGTTTTTCAAAATCCCCCCGAGTGGACGCCTGAATTAAAAAAAGAACCTCAGTTGGGATTGAAGTCGCCAGCCGCAGCCGCTGTCCTGATCCCCATCGTTTTGCGAGGACCTGATGGTCAGAATCCTCATGTGCTGCTAACTCAGCGCACCCAGCATCTTTCCTCCCACGCAGGACAAATTGCATTTCCGGGTGGCAAAGTCGATGCAGAAGACATCTCTGTAGAGCATGCGGCGTTGAGGGAAGCACAAGAAGAAGTGGGACTCTCTCCTCAGTATGTTCAAGTCATTGGCACCCTGCCCACTTACATCACAGGCACCGCCTTTCACATCACGCCTGTTGTCGGTTTGGTCGCTCCAGAAATCAGCATTACGCCCAACCCCAATGAAGTTGATGATGTGTTTGAAGTGCCCTTGGCCTTTCTGATGAACCCTGAGAATCACCGACTTCATGAATTTGAACGCGATGGTGTCTTGCGGCAATGGTACTCAATGCCCTACGAAGAGGTTGATTCGAATGCTTTTGGCTTGACTCAAGAGCGGTTCATCTGGGGCGCAACTGCTGGCATGATTCGTAACCTTTATCGTTTCTTATTGGCCGCAAATTCTTTATGATGATGGCATGAGCTTTTTCTCGATTTTTTTAGCATTGGTCATTGAGCAAGCGAGGCCAATGAGCCCCACTCACTTTTTGCATCAATGGTTGCGGCGTTGGGCCGATTGGGTGGCTTCACATGTCGATGGTGGCACTCCCTCGCAAGCATGGTTAGCCTGGGGTTTGCTTGTCGGTGTTCCAGCAGGCCTTGCCGTCCTTATCCATTGGATATTGGCCTATACATTGGGCTGGCTTTTTGCAGTCGCCTGGAATGTGGTCTTGCTTTACATCACACTGGGTTTCCGCCAATTTAGCCATCACTTTACGGGCATTCGCGATGCACTGAATGACGGTGACGAGGTATTGGCCCGCAAATTATTGGCCGAATGGCAACAAGTCGAGGTGAATGATTTACCCCGCACAGAAATTGTTCGTCATGTCATTGAACATTCTATTTTGTCTGCGCATCGACATGTCTTTGGGGTTTTCTTTAGTTATGCCCTTTTGTCTGTCATAGGCCTTGGGCCCGTTGGCGCTGTGGTTTATCGCGTATCCGAATTCGCCAATCGATATTGGACCTCATCCACCGACAACTCAGTCCTTCAAGCATCTCCAGAATCCGCCGAACCTGCTTTGGTCAGCGAATCATTGCGCTGCCGCGCCAAAGAAACTTGGCACGCCATCGATTGGATGCCCGCCAGGGCCACTGCCATGGGTTTTGCCATCATGGGCAGTTTTGAAGATGCCATGGATGGTTGGCGACACCACGCAGAGAAATTCCCTAATGACAATGATGGTGTCATTTTGGCAGCGACTGCCGGCGCCATCAA
>CANKXC010000034.1 GCA_947487355.1 Comamonadaceae bacterium
GAAACCCATTGGGAACCGGGCCAGTACCACTGCGTCTGTTGCGATGCCAAGTTGTTTGATTCAAGCACCAAGTTTGATGCAGGTTGTGGTTGGCCATCTTTCTATCAGGCCGCAGAACCCGATGCCATTTTGCAAAAGGTAGACAGAAGCCACGGTATGGTCAGAGTTGAGAGTGTTTGCGCACAATGTGGTGCACACCTAGGCCATGTTTTTGAAGATGGTCCGCAACCCACAGGTTTGCGATATTGCATGAACTCGGCATCTCTCCAATTCAAGAAGCCGTGACATGAAAATTATTCTGGACCTGTTCCCCATACTGCTTTTTTTTGCGGCCTACAAATATGCTTCTATCTATGAGGCTACAGCCGTTTTAATGGGCGCCACCGTCGTTCAAAGCTTGCTCATGTACAAAATGGATGGCAAGTTGTCGACCATGCAAAAAGTCAGTTTGGCTTTGATTTTGGTCTTCGGAAGTCTCACCTTGTTTTTTCAAGACGACCGTTTCATTAAATACAAACCTACTTTGCTGTATGGCTGTTTGGCTTTGGCTCTCTTGGTTTCTCATTTTGTTTTTAAAAGAAACCTGCTGCTTTCCATGCTCGGTAGCCAAATCAATCTTCCACCTGCCAATTGGCACGCCCTTAATAACGGCTGGATTGCTTACTGTGTTTTCATGGCGGCCATCAATGCTTATGTAGCAGCCTACTACACCACAGAGCAATGGGTCGATTTCAAAATTTGGGGCTATATTTTTCCTTTGACATTCATTGTGGGAACTGGCTTTTACATTGCCAAATACGCTATTCAAACGGCTGAAGAGGCACCCAACTCGGATTCTCAAAAAGGCGCGGATGGCTCCTGATATGCACAACTTGTCTTCCCTTGCCCCTGATGCAGCCTGGCAACCCCTCATTGAACTGACGCTGCAAAAACAATTCACCCCCAGCTTTTTGGAGGTAATTGACGAAAGTTACCAGCACGCTGGACATTCAGGTGCCAGCGACTCAGGTTTAAACAGCCATTTCAGGGTTCGGATTGCCTCAGCCCTATTTGAAGGCCTGACCCGCGTCCAACGCCACCGGCTTGTGTATGATTCGCTCCAAGAATTCTTGGACCATGGGCTTCATGCCTTGGCCATCGAGTTTCGATAATCGTTCCCCTCTTTGTAACTGAAGGAATCTAATGAAAGTTTCTAAATTGGCCGTGGGCCTGATGGCCGTTTTGAGCCTGTCTGCTTGGTCACAAAATCTGGCCATTGTGAATGGTAAGCCTGTGCCTAGCGCCCGTGTTGAGGCCTTGAAGCAGCAAGTCGAGCGTTCTGGACGCCCAGTCACGCCAGAAATTTTGGCTCAAATCAAAGAAGAATTGATTGCACGCGAAATTTTCATGCAAGAAGCTCGCAAGCGTGGCTTGGAAACTTCTGAAGATTACAAAGCTCAAATTGAATTGGCCCGTCAAAGCTTGCTGATTCGTGAACTGTTTGCCAGCTTCCAAAAGAAGAACCCAGTCACTGAAGCAGAAATCAAAGCCGAATACGACAAGTTTGTAGCAGCCAATGGCGGTAAAGAATACCGTACACGTCACATTTTGGTGGACAAGGAAGATGAAGCCAAGACCTTGATTGCCGACATCAAAAAGGGCGCAAAGTTTGAAGACCTGGCCAAAAAGGCTTCTAAAGATCCAGGCTCCGGCGCCAATGGTGGTGACTTAGATTGGGCCAACGCAGCCAGCTACGTTCCTGAGTTTTCTAACGCCATGGTCAAGTTAGAAAAAGGTCAAATGACTGACACGCCAGTTAAGAGCCAATTTGGTTTTCACGTGATTCGTGTTGACGATGTTCGTGAAGCTCAATTGCCCAAATTGGAAGAAGTCAAACCCCAAATTACGCAGCAACTGACACAAGCCAAATTGGCCAAGTACCAAGATGACCTGCGTGCCAAGGCCAAGGTTCAATAACCTTTATTGAACCCACTTACGGGCGTTTTGCCACAGCCTCAACCAAGGGCTGTGGCTTGAAATATCTTCAGGTGTGTAACTCATCTGAACATTCCTAAAGACGCGCTCTGGGTGCGGCATCATGGCTGTAAAACGGCCGTCCGCAGTGGTCACGGCGGTTAAGCCACCGGCGCTGCCATTTGGATTGGCAGGGTAAGTCTCTGTTGCTTGCCCCCAATTGTCGACAAAGCGCATGGCGGCAATCACTTGCGATGCATTACCTCGATACTTAAAGTTTGCAAAACCCTCGCCATGTGCCACAGCAATGGGCATGCGGCTTCCAGCCATGCCTTGAAGAAAAATACTGGCTGATTCAAGAACTTCAACCATGGACAGTCGGGCCTCAAAGCGTTCGCTCTGATTGCTAGTAAAACGTGGCCAGTCTTGTGCGCCAGGAATGATGTCAGCCAATTCAGCAAACATTTGGCAACCATTGCAGACGCCCAAACCAAAGGTGTCCTTGCGGGCAAAATAAGCCTTGAATTCATCAGACAGTTTGGGATTGAACGTAATGCTTCTGGCCCAACCAATGCCAGCACCCAAAGTATCGCCGTAGCTGAAACCACCACAAGCCACCAAGCCTTTGAAGTCTTTCAAGCTAACGCGCCCTGACTGTAAATCGGTCATGTGCACATCGTGTGATTCGAAACCTGCCTCGCCAAAAGCGTAGGCCATTTCCACATGTGAATTGACGCCCTGCTCTCGCAAAATGGCCACGCGAGGCTTCGAAAGGTTAAGCCAAGGGGCGGCTACATTTTCTTCAGGTTTGAAACCAATTGAAACATGCAGTCCTGGATTACCAGGCAAACCAACACCCGCGTGTTCGCTGTCTGCACAATTGGCGTTGTCGCGCTGCTGACAAATTTTCCAACTGACGCTGTCCCATACTTGATGCAGATCTTCTAACTTGGCTGAAAAAATTTCTTGGGTATCACGCCAGATACTCAGAGCACCAACACCTTTGGCGATGGTGGCATGGGTGGGACGCGTTTTGCCAATGACATGGCTGTGCTTGGACAAATGGTAATCACGAAGGACTTGCATGACTGCTGCACGGTCCTTTGTTGCGACTTGAATCACCACACCCAATTCTTCATTGAACAAGGCTTTGAGCGTCAGTTCTTCACGACGTGCACTCACTTGTTGCGCCCAGTTTTTGGCATCGCCGTATTCCGCACGACTGTCAGTGATGCCGTCACCTTCCGTGACCAATAAATCCACATTGAGAGCAACGCCGACTTGGCCGGCAAAACACATTTCGGCCACCGTACTAAACAAGCCCCCATCAGAGCGATCGTGATAGGCCAAAATCTGTTCGCTGGACCTCAGTTGATTGATAGCCTTAACCACATTGATCAAGTTCTGGGGCGAATCTAAATCGGGGACTAAATCGTCTGATTGATGGATGACTTGGCCCAGTATGCTGCCGCCCATTCTTTGCTGGCCATCACTCAAGTCAATGAGAATCAAGGTGGTGTCTTCTAGCGAGGCATTCAATTGGGGCGTTAGTGTGCCGCGAACATCGTTCAGAGATGCAAAAGCACTCACAATTAAACTCACGGGGGACGTCACTTTGTGAGCGCCGTCTTGATCGGTCCACTGCGTTTTCATTGACAAACTGTCTTTGCCAACAGGAATTGAAATGCCCAGTGCAGGACACAATTCAAGCCCCACCGCTTTGACCGTTTCGTACAAGGCGGCATCTTCGCCTGGTTCGCCACAGGCTGCCATCCAATTTGCACTGAGTTTGACGCGGTCCAATTCGATCGGCGCGGCCAGCAAATTAATAATGGCCTCCGCAACGGCCATGCGCCCCGAGGCAGCCGCATTGACGCTGGCAAGCGGGGTACGCTCGCCCATGCTCATGGCTTCACCTCGAAAGCCTTTGAAATCAGCCAATGTGACAGCGCAATCTGCAACTGGGACTTGCCATGGCCCCACCATTTGATCGCGATGGGTTAAGCCGCCCACCGTCCTATCGCCAATGGTGATTAAAAATCTTTTTGAAGCAACTGTGGGGTGGCTCAACACCTTGAGTGCCGCATCTTCCAATTGAATGCCTGTGAGCTGGATGCTTTTGGTGGGGTGATCCACCGATGTGACAACGCGGTGCATTTTGGGTGGCTTACCCAAAAGAACATTCATGGGCATGTTGACGGGAAGCTCATGCCCTTGAGATGTCGCTTGCGTGTCTGCCAACACCAATTGGCGTTCCTCAGTTGCAACACCAACCACGGCAAAAGGACACCGCTCACGTTCACAGAAAGATTTGAAAGTGTCTAGTGACTCTGGGGCAATGGCCAAAACATAACGCTCTTGGCTTTCGTTGGACCATATTTCTTTCGGAGAAAGTCCAGAGGCTTCCAATGGAACCGCGCGCAAATCAAAGCGAGCGCCACGGCCTGCATCATTGGTGAGTTCTGGAAAAGCATTGGACAAGCCGCCAGCACCAACATCGTGGATAGCCAAGATAGGGTTGTCTTTGCCCAAAATCCAGCATTGGTTAATGACTTCCTGCGCGCGTCGTTCTATTTCTGGGTTGCCGCGTTGAACAGAATCAAAGTCTAAGTTGGCAGCATTGGTACCTGAGGCCATTGAGCTGGCTGCACTGCCGCCCATGCCAATCAGCATGCCAGGACCACCCAATTGAATTAACAAAGTGCCCGCAGGAAATTCAATCTTTTTGGTTTGGCTGTCTTCAATCACACCCAAACCGCCTGCAATCATGATGGGCTTGTGATAGCCACGCACAACACCATTGATTTCTTGTTCGTACTCTCGAAAGTAACCCAACAAATTGGGGCGGCCAAACTCGTTGTTAAAAGCGGCACCACCCAAGGGTCCTTCTGTCATGATTTGCAGAGGGCTTGCGATGTGCGCAGGTTTGCCGTGTGGTGCATCCCACAATTTTGAAACTGTAAATCCCGTCAAGCCCGCTTTGGGTTTTGAGCCCCTGCCCGTTGCGCCTTCATCTCTGATTTCGCCCCCGGCACCCGTCGAAGCACCAGGGAATGGCGATATGGCTGTGGGGTGGTTGTGCGTTTCTACTTTCATGAGCACATGGTGAAGTGCCTTTTCTTTTTCATAGGCGCCACCATGCTTGGCCACAAAACGTTCAACTTCATGGCCTGCCATGATGGATGCATTGTCTGAATAGGCAACCACTGTATGCTGTGGATTTTGCTGATGCGTGTAGCGAATCATGCCAAACAAACTGTTGTCTTGATCTACACCATCGATGGTGAATTTGGCATTGAAAATTTTGTGCCGACAGTGCTCACTGTTGGCTTGCGCAAACATCATCAATTCAACATCAGTCGGGTTGCGTCCAAGTTGCTGGAAAGACAAAAGCAAATAATCAATTTCATCTTCTGCTAGCGCCAAGCCAAACGCTTGATTGGCTTTGACCAGTGCCTCACGACCGCCATTTAAAATGTCGACATGCAATAAATTTTGGGCTTGCAATTCATGCGTCAATGCCACCGCGTCGTTGCGCGTTGAAAGAATCGACTCCGTCATGCGATCATGAAGCAGATCGGCCAACTGCATCTTGATGTCAACGTTCAAAGCATTCAGTGCAGAAGCCGACTTGAATGGCAAGGTGTATTCAACCAGTCGTTCAATTCTTCGGATAGGCAAACCACAGTTGTGCGCAATGTCAGTGGCTTTTGAGGCCCAAGGGGAAACGGTTCCCAAGCGTGGCGATACGATGATCTGCTGTTGAAGTTTTGTATTGTGAGATGTGGTGGCAGGCTCACCATAGACTAGTAGTTGACTGAGGATATCCGAATGGCTTGCTGACAATTCGTTTTCGGTAGCAACCAGGTGCAAAAATTGACCTTGCAGCGCAGTGATGTCTGGGCACAGGGCCTGCAATTTAGGAAGTAATTGCTGAATTCGAAAGACGCTAAGGGCGTTACCGCCTTCTAGGATGTGTGTATGCAGGGTCACTGTGCGGCCTTGGAGGCAATTGGGAAATATCTGAAATACCGCTGACTGGGGTATTTTTCGTGACCCTATTTTAACCGCCGGATGGCTCATTTTCTGCAAAAACATGCCCGAGATGGGATAATCTGACCCCATGACAATCTCTATCAAAGACGCAAAAGGCGCAGAAGGCATGCGGTTGGCCGGACGGCTGGCTTCCGAAGTTCTGGACTACCTGACACCATTCGTTCAGCCTGGTGTGACCACCAACGAACTCGATCAATTGGCCCATGACTACATGGTCAATGTGCAGGGCTGTGTTCCTGCACCTTTAAATTACCAACCGCCAGGTTACGCGCCCTACCCCAAATCAATTTGTACATCTATCAATCACCAGGTGTGTCACGGTATCCCCAGCGATAAAGCACTCAAAAAAGGTGACATCGTCAATATCGACATCACGGTCATTAAAGATGGATGGCATGGCGATACCAGTCGCATGTTCATGGTCGGTGAGGCATCGATTGCAGCAAAGCGCTTGTGTACTGTTACCTACGAAGCCATGTGGCATGGCATAGCTCAAGTCAAGCCTGGCGCAACGTTGGGTGATATCGGTTGGGCCATTCAAAAGTTTGCAGAAAACCTTGGGTTTTCAATTGTTCGAGAGTTTTGCGGCCATGGCATCGGTCAGGTATTTCATGAAGAGCCACAAGTTCTACATTACGGCAAACCAGGCACCTTAAACGAACTCAAAGCGGGTATGACTTTCACCATTGAGCCCATGATCAATGCGGGCAAGCGTGAAATCAAAGAAATGGGCGATGGCTGGACCATCGTGACCAAAGACCGCTCCTTGTCTGCCCAATGGGAACACACCATCTTGGTCACTGAAACCGGCTACGAAGTTCTGACGCTGTCAGCTGGCAGTCCACCTGTTCCTGATTTCATCAAAGGTTAAGGCCATGACGGATGTGTCGGTATTGCGCGATAAATATCGGCAGGAGAAACAAGCTCTTTGGGCGAACATTGAAACCAGCAATGCCAGTGGTCGCGGTCTCAAAAAAACCCTGAAGCGGCTGGCCCAATTGGCAGATGCGATGTTGGTCCAGCTATGGTCCAATGCGGGTTTTAATCAAGGTGAGGCCTTGATTGGCGTTGGGGGTTTTGGTCGAGGCGAGCTATTTCCATCATCCGATGTCGATGTGTTGGTGTTGCTGCCAGACACAGCCAACATCGAAGAGTCTTCAGAACTCAAAACCAAGCTGGAAGTCTTCATCGGCAGTTGTTGGGACAGCGGTCTTGAAATAGGGTCAAGTGTCCGTAACTTAAAAGATTGTTTGATTGAGTCCGAGAAGGACATCACCGTTCAAACCTCATTGCTTGAGAGTCGTTATATCACCGGCGATATAGCGCTGTTCAAAGAATTTTGGAACAGTTTCAGTTCTGCGATGGACCCGTATGCATTTTTTGTGGCCAAAACCCTCGAAATGCAACAGCGACACAACAAGTTTGAAAATACGCCCTACTCTCTAGAACCAAATTGCAAAGAGTCTCCGGGTGGCTTGAGGGATTTGCAAATAATTTTATGGGTTTCAAAGGCCGCAGGCCTAGGAAGTTGCTGGGATGATTTGGCCCAAAAAGGTTTAGCAACTTCGCTGGAAGTTAAACAAATCAAGCGGAATGAAGCGGTCCTGAGTTCGATTCGTGCCCGACTGCATTTGTTGGCTAAGCGTAGAGAAGATCGATTGGTTTTTGATTTGCAGCATGCGCTAGCGGAAAGCTTTGGCTACAAGGCCAAAAGCACGCCTGATGGCAAGCACAAACAAAGGGCCAGTGAAGTTCTGATGCGCCAGTACTACTGGGCCGCCAAGGCCGTTACACAGCTGAACCAAATATTGCTACTCAACATTGAGGCTTATCTTCAAGCCGAGCGTGGCGATTTGCGCATAGAAGTTCGAAAAATCAACGAGCACTTCAATGACATCAATGGTTTGATCGATGTCGCCGAGGACGATCTTTATCAAAAACATCCGCACACCATTTTGGAAACTTTTTTGCTGTTTCAGCAAACTCAGAGTGTGAAGGGCTTGTCAGCCAAAACATTGCGAGCCCTGTATAACGTTCGAGATGTGATGGATGCAAAGTTCAGGCGCGATCCCATTAACCGCCAAACTTTTCTTAAAATTTTGCAAGAGAACGAAGGCATCACGCATTCATTGCGATTGATGAATCAAACTTCGGTTCTGGGTCGGTATTTGTGGGTCTTCAGAAACATTGTGGGTCAGATGCAGCACGACCTGTTCCATGTTTACACCGTTGATCAGCATATTTTGATGGTGCTTCGAAATGTCAGACGTTTCTTCATTGCTGATCATGCACACGAATACCCCTTCTGTTCTCAATTGGCCGCTGGCTGGGACAAGCCTTATGTGCTGTATATCGCTGCCTTGTTTCATGACATTGCCAAAGGTCGTGGAGGTGATCACTCTCAACTAGGGATGCGCGAAGTTAAGTTGTTTTGTAAACAGCACAACATCTCATCCGAAGACGCCAAACTCATTTCCTTTTTGGTGGGCGAGCATCTGACCATGAGTCATGTGGCCCAAAAAGAGGACCTCAGCGATCCCGATGTCATTGCTGCATTTGCCAAACGGGTGGGCAACGAAAGGCGTTTGACGGCCCTCTATTTGTTAACTGTTGCCGACATTCGTGGAACCAGTCCCAAGGTTTGGAATGCTTGGAAAGGCAAGTTGCTTGAAGACTTGTACCGCTACACCTTAAGGGTTCTGGGCGGCAGAGCGCCCGATGCCAACGCTGACATTGAAGCTCGCAAACGCGATGCCTTGATTGAATTGGCGCGTCATGCAGAGCCCCATGAAGGCCAAAAAGCCCTTTGGGACACATTGGATGTCGGCTATTTCATGCGGCACGATGCAGGAGAAATTGCATGGCATGCACGTCAACTTTCGCGACATGTCCCTAAATCTCAGACTCTTGGTTCTGCGCCTGTAGAAACCAAGTGCATTGTTCGCGCCAGAATTTCACCCGTGGGTGAAGGCCTTCAAGTGTTGGTGTACACGGCAGACCAAACTGATTTGTTTGCGCGAATATGTGGGTACTTTGACCAAGCAGGTTTCAGTATTTTGGATGCCAAAATTCACACAGCCAAAAACGGCTTTGCTCTAGACACCTTTCAGGTGGTCACTTCTCTATTGCCAGAGCATTACAGAGAATTAATGACCATGGTTGAATCTGGCTTGGCTGCCACCATCAACAAAAAAGGTGAACTGCCGCCCCCAACCAAAGGCAGGGTGTCGCGCCGTGTCAAAAACTTCCCAATTGCACCCCGCATTACCCTGCACCCTGATGAAAAAGCACAGAGTTGGTTGTTGGGTATTTCAGCCAGCGACCGTTTGGGCTTGCTCTACAGCGTAGCTTCTGTTCTGGCCAAGCACAGCATCAGTTTGAAATTGGCAAAGATCAGCACACTGGGTGAACGGGTTGAAGACACCTTCTTGATTGAAGGCTCTGCCCTTCAGCACAACCGAGAGCAAATTGAAATTGAGACCGAGCTGCTGCAAGTGCTGCAGGCTTGATGTCAAGATTTCTTTCTGGGTGGCAGACCCGTGTGCTGCGTCAATAGTTGACCTGGCCTAGGCGCTTTTGATTTAAGGCTTCCAGGCGTGCTGTTTTTGCGGCGCGCGCTTTGATAATCATCCGACAGCGGTTGCCAAGTTGGGATCAGATGGTGTTTACCATTGCCGATCAAATCAGACCTGCCCATGGCCTTCAAAGCTTCTCGTAACAAGGGCCAATGCTTGGCATCGTGATATCGCAAAAATGCTTTGTGCAAGCGGCGTCTTTTCTCGCCTTTAACGACATCGACTTTTTCACTCTCACGACTGATCTTGCGAAGCGGATTTTTAGCCGTGTGGTACATGGCTGTGGCGGTGGCCATGGGACTTGGATAAAAGGTTTGAACTTGATCTGCTCGAAACCCATTTTTCTTGAGCCAAACGGCCAAGTTCATCATGTCTTCGTCACTGGTGCCTGGGTGAGCCGCAATGAAGTACGGAACTAAAAACTGTTTCTTACCCGCCTCTGCACTGAACTTGTCAAACAGGCTTTTGAACCTGTCGTAAGTGCCAATACCTGGCTTCATCATCTTGCTTAAGGGGCCAGACTCTGTGTGTTCAGGTGCAATTTTTAAATAGCCCCCCACATGGTGTGTCACCAATTCTTTGACATATTCTGGGCTTTGTACGGCAAGGTCGTATCGCAGTCCTGAGCCAATCAAGATCTTCTTGATGCCTTTGAGACTTCTGGCCTTTCGGTACATTTGAATGAGCGGCCCGTGATCTGTGGTCAGGTTGCTGCAAATGCCAGGGTACACACAGCTGGGTTTGCGGCAGGCTGATTCAATCTCAGGGCTCTTGCAACCCAATCGGTACATATTGGCTGTGGGACCACCCAAATCCGAAATGACGCCTGTAAAACCTTTGACCTTGTCCCGTATGTCTTCAATCTCGCGAAGAACGGAGGCTTCGCTGCGACTTTGAATAATGCGGCCTTCGTGCTCTGTGATAGAGCAAAAGGTGCACCCTCCAAAACAACCACGCATGATGTTGACTGAAAAACGAATCATCTCCCATGCAGGAATTTTGGTGGAACCGTCGTGCGAGCCGTTTTCGTCGGCGTAACTGGGGTGTGGACTGCGGGCATAAGGCAAATCAAAAACCGCATCCATTTCTGCTGTTGTGAGGGGGATGGGCGGCGGCGTCATCCAAACATCGCGCGCTGTCTGACCTTCACCATGGGCTTGCACCAAGCACCGTGCATTGCCAGGGTTGGTTTCTAAATGCAGGACGCGATTGGCATGTGCGTAAAGAACGGGATCACTTTTGATCTGTTCATAGCTTGGCAATCGAATCACACTTAAATCGCGTGGCGGTACTTTGTGCGTTCCCTTGCCTCGCAGCGCTGGCATGCTTGGGCTTGGAACAAACTGAAGAGGTTTGACTGAACTGGAAGGCAAACTTGAAGGATTGTCAGCGTTTTGAAGGTCTGCGACCGCTTGAGCTTCCTCTTCCCGCGCACAAGTAGCACCATTTTCTCGCGCCTGATCGGAAATCATCAGGTAGGGATTGATGTGCGCCTCTACATGGCCAGGTGTATCGACCGTGGTTGAATCAATTTCAAACCATCCTTCGGGCGTTTGGCGGCGGACAAATGCTGTGCCTCTGACATCGACAATGTCGTGAACCGGTACTTTGGCAGCCAATCGATGCGCAATTTCAACGATGGCGCGTTCTGCATTGCCATAAAGTAAAAGATCACATTTGCTATCGACCACAACCGATCGCCTGACTTTGTCAGACCAATAATCGTAGTGCGCGATACGGCGAAGTGAACCTTCAATGCCTCCCAAAATAATGGGGACGTCTGGATAGGCTTCACGGCATCGTTGGCTGTAAACAATGGCAGCGCGGTCGGGGCGCTTGCCGCCCACATCACCAGGAGTGTAGGCATCATCAGAGCGAATTTTGCGATCGGCCGTGTAGCGGTTAATCATGGAATCCATGTTGCCAGCGGTTACACCCCAAAATAAATTGGGTTTGCCTAAAGCGCGAAATGGATCGGCGCTTTGCCAATCGGGTTGGGCAATGATGCCAACCCTGAACCCTTGCGCTTCCAACATGCGGCCGATGACGGCCATTCCAAAACTGGGATGGTCGACATAGGCGTCGCCAGTGACCAAGATGATGTCGCAACTGTCCCAGCCTAATTGAGCCATCTCGGATTGGCTCATGGGCAAGAAAGGTGCCGTGCCAAAGCGTGATGCCCAGAACTTTCGGTAACTGTTCAGGGGTTTTGCTTCACGCGGGAAAAAAGAGACGTCTACAAAGGCGTTCATGGCACACAAATTTATGGAAGGGCATAGTTTAGAGCCTCGGAGGCGCCTACGGGCTCAAAAGGTCTTTATAGAAGGATAATTGTTCGATGCCAGCCGAGAACAGTCCCTTAAAACGACCCAATTCCAAAATGGAATTGTTCATCGGCTTTAGCCTTTTGGCATTACAAGGGGTGGGGGGTGTCTTGGCGGTTGCGCAGCAAGAGCTCGTTGAGCGGCGTCAATGGATGAGCAAAACTCAATTCTTAGAAGAATGGTCTGTTGCACAAATTTTGCCTGGCCCCAACATTGTCAATTTGGCATTGATGCTGGGTAGACAATATTTTGGGATTTATGGGGCCTTAGCGGCTGTGGCTGGACTGTTGGTCGCCCCCCTCACTTTGGTCTTGTTGCTGGCGATTCTGTTTGGCGGGGTTGCCGACAACCCCGTCGCCCAAGGCGCACTTAAAGGCATGGGCGCAGTTTCGGCTGGACTCATCATTGCAACTGGCCTAAAGTTGAGCAGCGCTTTGAAACAAAACCCCTTGGGATTGCATGCAGCATGGCTATTGGTTGTGGCCGCTTTTGTCAGTGTCGGCTTGTTCAGACTGCCCTTAATTTGGGCCCTGTCTGCCATAGGGTTAACAGGCTGCTGGCTGGCGTATCGTTCACTGTCAAAAGCAGATGCCTTGGCAGTTACTGGTTCTGAGCATCAAACTGAGCCTAAATCTAAGTCTGACGCGACATGAATCACATCATTGCCATGAGCCCTTTTGACTGGCTTGACTTGTTTTTGCACTTCGCCATGTTGTCTCTGCTTTCCTTGGGCGGCACCATCACCACCGCACCTGAAATGCACCGTTACTTGGTTGATGAAAAAAACTGGCTGACTGACTTTTCTTTTTCTTCTTCCATTGCCTTAGCGCAATCAGCGCCCGGACCCAATGTCCTGTTTGTTGCCTTGATAGGTTGGAACATCGGCATCAATGCTGGAGGGGGCACGGCATCCGGTATGACGGCTTGGCTACTAGGCTTTTTAGGTATCGTGGTCACCATGACGGGCATCATCTTGCCCTCCTCTTTCCTGACCTACTCTGCAACCAAATGGGCGCATCGAAATAGCAATTTAATTGCAGTTCGCGCTTTCAAATCGGGCATGTCGCCCATTGTGATTGGTTTGTTAGTTTCAACAGGTTGGTTGTTAACCGCGGCCCACAACAGCTTGGCCAATGATTGGAAGCTGTGGCTCTTAACAGCCGTCTCAATGGGGCTGATGTTGAAAACGCGTATTCATATTTTGTGGCTGATTGGGGGCGGCGGCCTCATTGGCGCATCAGGCATTCTTTAGCCCAGTCGTTGCCGTACCGCTTCAAAAAGGCACACGCCACTGGCCACCGACACATTCAAGCTTTCAACTGCACCTTGCATTGGAATGCTAACGAG
>CANKXC010000035.1 GCA_947487355.1 Comamonadaceae bacterium
AAACCAATCCTCCTCATCATTGGCGGTGTGGTTGGTTTGATCGTCCTGATTGTGGGCGTGGTGCTTGGTACGCTCTTTTTCACCGGCTATTTCAACCCCAAGCCTGTGGTTGACCCTGAGCTAGCAGAAGCAAGTGCCGATGGCCATGGCGCTGGCGACAAAAAAGGGGACGGTAAGCCCAGCAAGAAAACCAAGGATGCACCTGAGCTGACCCGTTTTGAATACACCTACTTGCAAATTGAACGCGAGTTCTTGGTCAATGTCACTGGCTCCAAAAAAGTCATGTCAGTTCAACTGGCCGTCATGACGCATTACGACGATCGCGTTTTTGAGAATGTGAAGAAACACGACTTTGCCATTCGCTCCGCTGTCATGGACGTCATGCGCCAAACAACTGATACCGATTTGGTGAAACCCGAATTCCGCAAAGAATTGGCTGTCAAAATTCGCGACGCTATCAACACATTGCTTGAAAAATACGAAGACTTTGGTGGCATTGAAGAAGTTCACTTCACCAACTTCATTGTTCAGTAAATGCACATTGTTCAATTCCAATTGCACCCAACTGATTTGAATGTTTGAGTTTCATGGCTACTAATTTACTCACACCCGAAGAACTTACCGCCTTGACCGAGGGGGTAATGGACGGTTCGATTCCAGTGGACACTGGTTTCAACACCACCGCGCGTGTGAAAAAACACGATCTGGCAAGCGAAGACAGCAGCTTAGGGGTGAACATCACCTCGATCGACATGATCAACGAGCGCTTCATTCGAACCTTTCGTTTGGGCTTGGTCGACATGTTGCGCACCAGCCCCAAGGTCAATCCCAACCAAGTTGAAATTGTTCGCTTTGGCGATTACTTGAAAACCTTAAAAGCACCACTTTCTGTGAACGTGGTTCGCATGAACCCCTTGCGCGGCAATTGCATTGTGGTCATTGACCCTACCGTGGTGTTCAGTTCGCTCGACAGTTTTTTTGGCGGCTTTGGCAAAGGCGTGGGCAACTTACCGCCTGGTCGTCTGTTCACGCCCACAGAATCTCGCATCATCAACATGATTTTGGAAGTTTTTTTCAGCTCATTGAAAGATGCCTGGTCTGCTGTCATACCCGTCGAATTTGAATTGGTCAGCTCAGAAATTAACCCGCAGTTTGCGCAAATTGCCGATGAAAACGATTTGGTCATCCTGACCCGATTCGACGCCGAAAGCAAATTAGAGTCACAGGGTTTTATCGATTTGGTGTACCCCTACGCGTCACTCAAGCCCATTCGTGAGCGCCTGCGCAGCCGCGTTCAATCGGGCGACGGCAATGAAGAGTCTGACAAGCAATGGCGCGTTGAGTTGGAAGACGCAGTCGACAGTGCCAGCTTGGAAGCGCGCGTCATAATGGGTAATATTGAGTCTTCTTTTGGTGAAATAGAGGCCATGAATGAAGGTGATGTCTTGTTCTTCAAGAAACCTGAAATGGCGCTTTTGCAAGTCAATGGATTGCCCGCTTTTGATGTTCAAGTCGGCTCTGTTGGTGCACAAACAGCAGTGCAAATTGAACGCGCCTGTATTCCAGGTATGTAATAAATTCTCAGGAAATTATCATGAACGATACCAACTCTGCACTCGAAAACGAAGCGGCAAAACGCCAAATCAATCCCGAGGTGTTGCAAAACATCAGCGTCACTCTGTCCATTGAAGTGGGCCGCGCCATGATCAAAATCCGTGATCTGATGCGCCTCACCCAAGGCAGCGTGGTCGAACTAGACCGCATTGCAGGCGAGCCCCTCGACTTGCTGGTCAACAACACCGTGGTCGCCCAAGGCGAAATCGTGCTGGTCAACGACCGCTACGGCGTTCGCCTCACGCGTGTGGCGCCAGCCTCTGAGCGAATGAAAAATCTGTAAGTCATTGTCATCCAATAGGGGCATACTCTCGCTATTGCAAATTACGGAAAATAAACACCATGCCACCTGGCCTCGCTAGCGCCGACCTGTTTCGCATGCTCGGCAGCTTTGCTTTGGTGCTGGCCATCATGGCGGCACTTTTGTGGGCACTGCGCAAATTGCAGTCTCGCATGAACAGTCCAAATTCTGGGCGCCGCTTGAACGTCATCGAATCTTTAAGCGTTGGCCCCCGACAAAAATTTGCACTCTTGCGTGTGGGCCAACACGAAGTATTGGTGGGCATCACCCCCACCCAAATGACCGCTTTAGCGCATTGGCCTGAAGGGGCCGATCAAGCTGCCGTACAACTTCCCACCGCGCCTCCCGCAAGCCATTCGCCCTCTGGAGAAACCCATGTTGCGTAATTTTTTCAAACAGCCCATGGTCTTGGCCAGCGCAATCATTGCGTTGGTCTTGCTTGCGTTTCCGCTAGCGTCTTTGGCGCAGGGCATTCCCATGATCAATGTCACTGGCGGCCCCAAAGGTCAGCAGCAGTACAGCCTGTCCTTGCAGCTTTTGGCGCTAATGACATCGCTCACCTTGCTGCCTTCGTTTTTGCTCATGATGACCGCCTTTGTTCGCATCATCATTGTGTTGTCCATCCTGCGCCAAGCTTTGGGTACAGGTCAAACACCGCCCAACACCGTGCTGGTGGGCCTGGCTTTGTTCCTCACCTTGTTCATCATGTCGCCCATCTTGACCGAGGTCTACAACAATGCCTTGGTGCCTTACATGCAAAAAGGCATGGCCTTTGAAAAAGCGCTTGCAGCCGCCGAAGAACCCATTCGCAATTTCATGATGAAGCAAACTCGCGAAGACGACATTGGTTTGTTCATGCAAATGGCCAACAAAGGCGAGCCTGTTAATGCTGCCGCAGTGCCATTTTCGACCTTGGTGCCGGCGTTCATTACGTCTGAATTAAAGAGCGCCTTCACCATTGGTTTCTTGATTTACATTCCGTTTGTGGTCATTGATCTAATTGTGTCTAGCGTCTTGATGTCCATGGGCATGATGATGTTGTCACCCATGATGATTTCGATGCCCTTCAAACTCATGCTGTTTGTTTTGGTGGATGGTTGGAGCCTTATTCTGGGCTCTTTGGCCGCAAGCTTCGTCACCTAGCTCACACAGAAAGAATCACACCATGGATACCGCAACCGTTGTTGATTTAGGTCGCCAAGCCCTTTGGATCACCGTTCTCATTTCTGCACCCCTTTTGGGTGTCGCTTTGTTTGTGGGTTTGATCATCGGTATTTTGCAAGCGGCCACCTCTATCAATGAAGCCACCTTGAGCTTTATTCCAAAGCTGGCCGCGCTGGCCATCACTTTGGCCGTGGTGGGCGGTTGGCAATTGACCACTTTGGTTGATTACACGCGCGGCATTTTTCAACGCATACCAGGCTTGTTTACCTGATGGACATTGCAGTCACCGAACTGATGGAGCGCTTCTATGGGCTCCTTTGGCCGATGCTGCGAATCTCGGCCTTGTTGATTGCCGCCCCTATTTTTTCTTTGCGCGCCCTCAATTTGCGCATTCGCATTGTCTTGGCGATGGCGCTCACATGGCTGGTTTATCCCATGCATGATTGGCCGCAAATTGACCCCTTGTCTCCTAGTGGCCTGTTAGAAATTAGCAACCAAATCATGATTGGTCTGCTGATGGGTTTGATGTTGCAAGTGGTTACAGCAGCCATTGTGGTGGCAGGCATGTCCATTGCCAATGCCATTGGTTTGTCAATGGCCACCATGATCGACCCCAACATGGGCAACGTACCCGTTATTTCTCAATTTTTATTGGTCATGGCCACGCTTATTTTTGTAGGTTTAGGTGGACACGCGCTGTTGCTCAGCTTGGTCCTTGAAAGCTTTAACAGTTTGCCCATTGGCAGCAACCTCATGACCACTGAAGCCATGAAGCAATTCATTGCATGGAGCTCCATGATCTTTTTGGGCGCACTGCTCATTGCATTGCCCGTCATGGTGGCGCTGCTCTTCATCAACATTGGCTTAGGTATAGCCACACGCGCTGCGCCCAGTTTGAACATTTTCTCGGTCGGTTTTCCAGCCATGGTTTTTGCTGGATTTGGTGTCCTCATCTTGGCCTTGCCCAATATTGGCGCTCGCATTCAATGGCTTTGGATGCAAGGATTTTTTCAAGTTCGCGCCTTGGTTGGCCTCACTTGATCGGAAGGTGAAATATGGCTGAAGAATCAGGCGCAGAAAAAACCGAAGACCCGACAGCGCGAAAACTTCGCAACGCTCGGGACGAAGGCCAAGTTGCTCGATCCATTGAATTACCTGCAGCCGCTGTCACCATTGGCGCCATTTTGGTCATGGTCATGATGGGCAGCTATTGGATGAAGAAAATGATCGAGATCTTCGCTTCAGGCTTCAAGTTTGATCGCAAGACCTTGGACAACCCCGACCTCATGGTGACCTCTTTTGCCAGCCAGTTGGGTGAAAGCTTCTTGCTCATTGTGCCGGTGCTAATGGTCACAGCTGTGTTGGCCGTTTTGTCCAGTGGCGCCACCGGCGGCTATTTGTTCTCGCTCAAAAGCATCTTGCCCAACTTTGGCAAGCTCAGTCCTTTGTCTGGCTTCAAAAGAATGTTTGGTACACATGCCGCTGTTGAACTCCTCAAAGCCATTTTGAAATTCACTTTGGTGGCCTTGGTTCTGTGGTCTTTGGTCAGTCGTCAGATGGACCAAATGATGCAATTGGGTCAAATGGCCGTTGAACCCGCATTGGCTGCTGCAGGCTGGATGATTGGCGAGTCTGCACTGTGGTTGTCACTCAGTTTGATGATCATCGCCCTCATTGATGCGCCTTACCAAAAATACTCTTTCATCAAGCGCATGCGCATGACCAAACAAGAGATCAAAGATGAGATGAAGGACATGGAAGGCCGGCCAGAGGTCAAGCAACAGATTCGGCAGCGCCAACGCGAAATGGCTAACAACAAGATGATTCAAAAAGTCAAAGATGCCGATGTGGTGATTACCAACCCAGAGCACTTTGCTGTTGCGCTTTCATACGACCCAACTGGCGATGGCGCGCCCATTTTGCTGGCCAAAGGCTCAGACCATATGGCTGCACGCATTCGAGAAGAAGCCCTCAAGCATGATGTCGAAATGTTTGCAGCACCGCCTTTGGCACGTGCGCTTTATTTCAGCACCAAGGTTGACTATCCAGTGCCAGAATCTCTGTACTTGGCCGTTGCCCAAGTCATTGCCTATGTTTTCAGTTTGGCCGATGTGCGTCCAGGCATTGAGCCTATGGCCAAGCCAAACCCCAAAGTGCCAGCGTCCATGCAGTTCGACACCAACGGCAAAATAGTGCCCAAATAACACGATCCTTGCTAAAGTCTTCTTATGAGTCAAGAACAAAATCCAGACGAACCGCTCATCATTAAAAGTGATCGTGCACACACCGTCAGCATGCCGGAGGGCACCAACAATGCCGTCGGTAAAAAAGGCGAAGCAGGCGAACCCTCCATTCGAAAAGTGGTAGCCGATCCTGATGAACATCCTGTCGAACATGTGGTCATGGGCGAAGGCGTTAGCAAAGCGCCCGAAAAAACTGCCGACAACTTTGCCAAAGAAGACAACTTCAAAGGTTATCAGGGTGTTGCCGATGCGGCCGATCGTTTTGTAGACGCTCCCAAAGAAGCAGCGGTGCCGCCGCCTCTTCGCAACGCAATCGACATCACCAAGCTCAAAACCCATTTAGAGTCTCAAGACAATCGAACTGCTGTCGAAGCTATAGAAGACGATGGTTTAAAAGCCGAACTTCTTGCCAGAGCGAGGGCTGCAAAGAATTCAGACCAACCAGAAATGAACTTTCCAGCGCGCGTCATCAATCTCAAAATTCAAAACGACAAGTTGCGTACTCGTCTCGAAAGTCTGGAATAAAGGAACGCTCAATGAGTACAGAACCCAACCAGACTGAACCTGCAAACATCATCAGCGTCCCCGCGAGCCTGAACCATGCGGTGACCAACCACGTCGAACCCAGCGAAACATTTGTTCGAAAAGTAGTTAACGATTCTGACGAGCAGACCTTCCAACGGTTGGTCAGTGGCGCTGATGACAGCACCGTCAAAGTCCCAGACCGCATTGTGAACACCCCCCATGAAGTTGCTGTACCACCGCCACTTCACGAAGCTGTTGAAACGACTCCGATCAAAACTCATCTAGACGCTCAAGACATTCCAACTGCTGTCGATGCTGTTGAGAGCGAAATGGTAAAAGTCGAACTTCTGGCCGAAGCAACAGCAGCAATGTATGACGCCAAGCCAGTCATAGACTTTCCAGCCCGCGTAAGCAACATCAAGACCCAGAACGACAAGATACGCGTCCGTCTGGAAAGCCTGGAACGTCAGGAATAAAGGAACTCTCAATGAGTACGGAACCCACCACGGGTCATAACGATCAAGGCCAACCCCATGAGGTCAGCCCAGTAGCCAATGAAACAGCTACTGGCACAGATATGGCTGCGGCAACCGCCGCCGCCGCTGCGTCTGTTGCAGTCACAGCAGCCGCCATTAAAGCCGCAGAACAAGCCCTGCAGGCCGACAACGACGAATTAGAAGGCGTCAAATTGGTGGCCTTGGAGTCTGCCGAGTTGGCCACGCGCTCTGCCAACTTGGCAGTAAGTGCTGGTGAAAACATGAAGACGACCACCACCAACCTTGAAAATTTAATGAAAGCACATAAAAAACAAGTGCTCATTTTGTTGGTTTCTGCGGCTGGTTTCATGTTCATCGCTGCGGCCATCTTTACGGGTATGACCATCAGCCTCAAGTCGCGCATTAACCAAATGGACACTATGTTGACCGTTTTAAGCAAGCGTGTAACAGAACTTGACGAATCTTTGGAGTTGGTCAGCTCGGTCAATGACGGCTTGCAAGCCATGGTGGGAAAGCAAGACGACATCACCAAAATGCAAGGCTCTTTAGAGGCCCGCTTGAACGAAGCCATCAAAAACACCGAGAGCGTGCCTGAAAAAACAGCGCAGCAGGTAGGCGAAAAAGGTCAAGTCTTGGCCGCACAAATCAAATCTTTGGAAGGTCGATTTGTGCAGCAGTCCCGTGCGCTTGATTCACTGTCGGGCAAGGTCAACGGCCTACAAGGCGTCGTGGGCGAAACTGGCGGCTTCAAGAAAGAAATGGAAACATTGGCCAGGTTGCAACGGGAACGCCAAGCCGCCGAAAACGCTGCGGCTGCCGCAGCAGCTGCACGCACTGCAGCCGCTGCCAACAACGCCAATACCGTTTCGTCTGCTCAAGCCAAACAAAAAGAGAAAATGGTTCAATACCCAAGGCAACAACAAGAAACCACGCCTACCGGATCAAGCGGTGTCTTGAATTCCAAGCCCTGATTCAACGACAAAAAAGCAGCGTCACCACGCTGCTTTTTTTATGCCGCTTTGTCGGGTTCCGAATTGAGCACAGGCAAGGTGCCTTGCCTTAAGTCGTACTTGTTCAGCTTTTCAATCAGGGTGGTGCGCTGCAAATTGAGCAAGCGCGCAGTTTGCGACACATTGCCGTCAGTGCGATTCAAAGCCTGAAGAATTAAATCTCGCTCGATGTCGGCCAAGCGATCTTTGAGCGACAAGCCCTCTGGCGGCAAACTGGGCAGGCCTTGCGCCAACATGATGATGTCTTGCACTTCGTTGTGCATGTCCATGGCCAAGGGCGGCGCAGGATTAGCAAACGGATTCATAACTTCTGCATTGGCACTCTGGTGCAAGTCGTGGTTGCTGATGGGTGCCACTATTTCCAAAGAATCTATGAGGGGCGTAGTGACACGTTCGGCCTGTAATACGCGCAAACCTTTGGGCAACAAAGAGGATGGCACTGTGGCCAAGGTTAAAAGCTGACCACTGAACAGGGTGTTAAAGCGGTCGACCAAATTGGACAACTCGCGCACATTGCCTGGCCAGGCATAGTCTTTCAAGGCTTCTAAAAAATCATTGGAAAACGTAATGGGGGTCTGACCTTTGCTTGCAAAGTATTCGGCAAAGTGCATCAACAAAGCAGGTACATCTTGTGTGCGTTGGCGCAAAGCGGGTGTGTTCAAAGGCAGCACATTGAGGCGGTAATACAAGTCTTCCCTGAAGCGCCCCGCCTCAATTTCGGCTTCGAGGTCGCGGTGGGTGGCGGCCACCACGCGAACATCGACTTCTACAGATTTCAATCCACCCACGGGATCGACGGTTCGCTCTTGCAAAACACGCAACAACTTGACCTGCATGTCTAGCGACAAGTCACCAATTTCATCCAAGAAAATGGTGCCGCCGTGGGCCATTTCAAAGCGTCCAATGCGGTCGGCCATGGCGCCGGTAAAGGCGCCTTTGCGATGACCAAACAATTCGCTTTCCAACAAATCTTTGGGAATGGCAGCGCAGTTAATAGGCACAAAATTGCCACCACACCGGTCGGACTGATCGTGCAGGGCACGCGCCACCAACTCTTTGCCCGTTCCGCTCTCGCCCGTAATCAGCACCGTGGCATTGGAAGATGCCACGCGCTCAATCAAATGTCGAATGGCTTCGGCACTGGGACTGGCGCCAATAAAGGCCTTGGATAGCGTCTTTTTAGCCATGGGGCTTTATAAATATGACTTGGAGTTGATTCAAAACACGACTGTATTGCAAATTTGTCCATAATTTTCTATAAATGTCGGAAAACCGTCAGATGGCATCACCTTTTCACAACAGACCCCACAGAATCACTCAAGCTTCTCAAGTTGATGCCGAATCAGAGCTTGAAGGACTTTGTGTCCCACCCTTATGAAGGAACGCCCATGAAACGCATTACGACACTCAGCTTGATTTTTGGTTTGGCCGCGCTAACTGGCTGCAAATCGATCAATTTGGCCATGGCGCCGCAAGCCGAAACCAAGCCACTCATGGCCCCTTTGGTTGAAAAGCGCGAAACCATTACCGCCACAGGTTATGCCGTGGTGGCCGTGCAAAACCACAAGAACCCTGCGCAGCAGCGCTTGATGGCCATTCGCGCCTCCAAGTTAGATGCCTATCGCAACCTGACTGAACAGGTTTACGGCCAGCAATTGGATGCCAGCTCAACCGTGGCCGACATGGTGGTCACCAACGACACCTTCCGCACCAAAGTAGAAGGCGTCATTTACGGTGCGCGATTGGTCAGCATCACCCCTGTGGGTGAGGATACCTACGAAACCACACTGTCTTTGGACAAGGATGTGGTGCAGGATTTGCGCGTTTTGTACATGAGCCAATTGGCCGTCAAGAGTCGCTAAAACGACTCCAAACGACTAAAAATCTTTCCAAAATTACACAATGTCATCGATCATGCTTAACCGCAAAGCCTTTCTCAAAACCAAACCTTGGCATTTAGGTGCCTGCTTAAGCATGAGCCTGGGCCTAGGCTTGGGCATAGGTTTTGGCTTTGCTTTACCGGTTTTTGCACAGGGCGCCGATGCCCCCCTGAGCGCGCAAGAACGCTTGGATGCCATTCGCCAAAGTTTGGTGGAGGCTTCCCTTCAGACCCCCACCAAAGTTTTGACCACCAGTTGGATCGATGCCAATGGCAGCCTGCGTGAAAGCAGCTCCTTCAAAAACGGCATGGAAGTTCGAGGCGTTCGCGTTTTGGCCTATGGCCGCGATGAGGTAGGCCAACCCAAAGCACGTTTACAAAGCTCCACAAAGTCACCTAGCGCTACCACTCCGCAAGCGACTGAGCCTGTCACTGCAACCACGCCAACAACGACCCCAGCCAAATCAAGCTTTGCAGGCGTCGAGTTAAGCTTCAAAGGTTTGTTGAGCAAGCTCAAGCAGGCCGTGGTGTTGCAAGAAGTACCCCAGGGCCCACCCGCGTGTACCCAAAAAGCTGCGGTTTCCATGAACCACTTGGTCAGTTTGGATTTGGAAATTGCCCCCAACGCCAATCCCATGGTGATGAACGTTGTATTGGCTCAGTTGCAGTCAAACTGGGTGGAGGCACTTTTGCCCAACGGCAGTCGGGGTCAAGCCAAACCTTGGCGTGCGGTCAACAATTTACCGCCAGCGTCCATGTCCAACAAGATGACCGCGTATGAGCGTGCGCTGGTTGGCAGCCGCCCCGTTGCTTTGCCTTGGCATGCCAACCTCAAAATACGCACAGAAGTTTTGCCCTCGCAAGGCCTCGAAATTCCATTCACTTTCACGCATCCCAGTTTGGCTTTGCACCTCGATTTTGAAATGCAGGGCACAGAAGGCCAGGCGGTCAAATTTGAAGACCATTACAGCTTGGTGATTGAATTGGTTCGCAACGAATGGTCGCCAGTTCAACTGAGCAGCGAAAGTCGCGAACTGATTCAAACGCAGCTTCAAACTTGGCGCGCTCATGCTGAACAATGGCTGAGTTGCCAACACCACACGCCTTCGGTCACGGCAGTGAATGGCCAGCAAATTGAAATCAATGTTGGCAGCCTGGTTGGCGTCAAGCAAGGCGACGAATGGTTGGTGGCCAACCCCGCTTATTTCCCCAAGGAAATGGTTGGCAAAAACGGTGCGCCGCAAACCCTGCTGGCCAGAGTGCAATCTGTGACACCCTTTAATTCTCAATTGGTGGTGTTGGCAGGACCCATTCAATCTGTGCAAGCCAACTGGCGCGCATGGCCCACCGAAACCATTTTGAAAGAGCCGAGCTTGCAAACTGCCAGCTCAAGCTCGTACATTCGTGAAGCGACTCCCGCTAAACGTCCCCACAAACCCGTGGTGAATTCAAGTTCCAACTTGGGTTCGGCCGCATACTGATTGTTAGAGTTTGTCATGACACACGCTTTAAGCTACGCCCAAACAATGATGACCCACACTTTGCGGGCCACTAGAAAAGTTTGCACGTTTGCAGCCCTGTCTTGTATTTTGGCTTCTTCTGCTTTGGCCTCGACACCTTCGGAAGAAAAACCAGCGGCCGCCGCCATGCCAACTCACAAAGTGGCACAAAGCGCATCCATCGACAGAGTCATTCAAACGGTTTATGCCAACAGCCCGCTCAATGCCGCTGTTTTGAGAAAAGTGTTGGCCGATGCCAACCCCAAAGTCATCACAGGCAACCCCCAACAACGCGTCAAAGCCGGCACCACCATCATGGTTCCCGATCACGGCCATGTGGTCAAAAATATTTTGATGCCGCACGTGGCAGCAGTCCCTGAACCACAAGAACCCGGCCCCTCTGCCAGCGAGTCCAGTACTCGACGGCAATGGGTCCGGTTTCCGTGATTTCTGGGGCCGAGGCGTATTTAGCGCCCGGCCGAATTAACCCCATCTTCTTAGAAGGCAAACTGGCGGTTTTCGAGACCGCCACGGCTGCAGAATTGGGGTTGCGCGAAGGGCAAGTGGTACAGGCTTCTGTGAGGCTGGTGCACGATCAGCCCATGCTGATGTTGCAAGGCAAAACTGTCTCTGCACCTGGCTTGCAAGCCTCTCAAGTGGGCGAGTCCATATGGTTGCGTGCGCAAGGCGGCTTGCTGGTGCCTTTGGCGCAGCAGCCCATGGTTTCGCGCATTGCCAATTTGCTTTATCGACCCGAGGTCAATGCAGCCTTGCCTCAACTGCTGCAACCCGGCATGCTCGACGCCTTGCTGAGCAAAGTTCAGCGGCCCGATTTGCAAGCCCAATGGCGCGGCATGCAACTGTCCATGGCACAGCTCACTCCCGCTGCACTGCAACAAGCCATGATGGGCGCCATGGGTGCCGAAGTTTGGTTGGCCAGGGGCATGCAAGCCCCCGTGCAAGATCCCAAGCAACTGCTCAGAAGGCTCATGAACGAGCTCAGCATTGCCAGTACCGACGAGTCTGCTGACATCGAAGAAGGCCTGATTGAAAAACTAACCCAAGCCGTTGATGACTTGGAAGCTAGCCAAGTAAAAGCTGTGCAAGCGCAAGCCCAGCAAGAAGTTTTGTTCAGCATGACACTGCCCTTTGCCGATTCAAACCCCGTTGAGCTCACCATTAGGCGCGGCCCTCGGCAAGATGGCGAGCAGCCCGTTCTAACAGTCAATGTTCATTCCAAAACAGAAGATTTGGGGCCTGTTTGGCTTAAAACTCAATTGATGAATGCTCAGCAAATAGAGCTCACCATGTGGGCCGAGCAGGCCTTTGTGGTTGAGCAAGCCAGGTCGCGCTCGTATTTGTTGGGCGATGAACTCCGAGAAGCTGGCCTCAACATGCGGTCATTCAATGTGGTTCACGGCAGCAGGCCTGCAGAGCCCACCAACTGGACACCTTCAGGCCGCGGCTTGGTGGTGGATGTGTCTGCATGAGCCGCCACATGCGTCAAGCGGTTGCGCTGGCTTATGGCAAGCACCCCGTGCCCGTGGTTACTGCCAAAGGTGACGACGACTTGGCCATGCGCATGCTGGAAGAAGCGCGCCAGCAAGGTGTATTTATTTCAGAAGACCCACAACTGTTAGCGCTTTTAAGCCGCCTCGATGTCGATCAGGAAATTCCGCAAGAGCTTTACACTGCGGTGGCTGTGGTCTTGTCGTGGGTTTATTGGTTAAAGGGCATGCGCCCGGGCGATGAAAAACCTGAAGCAGCTCTAGAACCTGGTGAGCCTGTCTAGCCGATCAGGCTTAAATCATTAAACTTCGTGGTAACCGCGGCCACGGCTAAAACGGGCCACTTGACCGAGTCGGTCGTACACCTCGACAGGGCTACCCGAATCACCTGCTCGCAAGCTGTGCAATGCGCCGCGAATGGAATCGAGTTTGCGCTCAATGAGCACGGCATTGCGCCTGTGCAGGTCGCGGCACTCGATGAGTTTTTCGCGCAGGGGCTCCCATTCGGGCAAGTTTTGGAGGTCTTCAGCGGTGGGGCAGAGTTGGGATAGCTGAGCCAATAAGTCATTTTTGCCGGGTTGCAAAGATTCAAACCGGTCCAGATCTTGGCTCTTGAGTGCTTCAAACTCTAAAGCCAACAGCTGGACCAGCTGGTCAGAAACTAAAAGTGCCTGCTCACTCACTAATCATTTGCTCAATGGCGTGGAAGCTCTCGGCAATTTTGCGGGGGTTCAAAGGATACTGACCGTCTTGAATGGCTTGCTTGATCGACTCCACTTTGACGCGGTCAAAATCGGGCTCGGCCATGGCGCGGGCTGCCACATTGGTCAAGT
>CANKXC010000036.1 GCA_947487355.1 Comamonadaceae bacterium
GGCAGCCAAAGGTTTGGTCATCGAAGCGCGCTTGGACAAAGGTCGTGGACCCGTGGCCACCATTTTGGTTCAGTCGGGCACTTTGTCGACTGGCGATGTGGTTTTGGCCGGGCAAACGTTCGGTCGCGTTCGTGCCATGCTGGATGAAAACGGCAAGACCATCAAAACAGCGGGCCCGTCGATTCCTGTTGAAATTCAGGGCCTCACTGAAGTTCCGCAAGCAGGTGACGAGTTCATGGTGCTCAATGACGAACGTCGCGCTCGTGAAATTGCAACTTACCGCGCAGGTAAATTCCGCAATACCAAACTGGCCAAGCAACAAGCCGCGAAATTGGAGAACATGTTCTCGGATATTTCAGCTGGCGAAGTCAAAAACTTGCCGATCATCATCAAAGCCGACGTTCAGGGTTCTCAGGAAGCCTTGGCCTCCTCGTTGCTCAAGTTGTCAACAGATGAAGTCAAAGTTCAGTTGGTGTACGTCGCTGTGGGTGCCATCAGCGAGTCTGATATCAACTTGGCCATCGCCTCCAAAGCCATCGTCATCGGATTCAACGTCCGTGCTGATGCCGGTGCTCGAAAACTGGCCGAAGGCAATGGTGTTGATGTCCATTACTACAACATCATTTATGACGCTGTGGATGAACTCAAAGCAGCGATGTCCGGCATGTTGGCGCCAGAGCAAAAAGAAGAAATCACGGGTACGGCCGAAATTCGCACCGTGTTTGTGGCGTCGAAGATCGGTACGGTTGCGGGCTCCATGATCACCTCGGGTTTTGTGACACGTTCTTCTCGCTTTCGTTTGTTGCGCGAAAACATTGTTATTTACACCGGCGATATCGACTCGCTCAAACGCCTCAAAGATGATGTGCGCGAAGTCAAAGAAGGCTTTGAGTGCGGTATCAAGCTTAAAAATTACAACGATATTGCCATTGGCGATCAGTTGGAATTTTTCGAAGTCAAAGAAGTGGCGCGTTCGCTGTAAACCATGGTCCGCAAAGCCTCCAGCATGCCTCATCGCGGTTTCCGCGTGGCCGACCAGATCCAGCGGGATCTGGCCGAGTTGATCTCGCGGGAGTTAAAAGACCCCCGTGTTGGCATGATCACCCTCAGTGGCGTTGAAGTCACGCCAGACTATGCCCATGCCAAAGTGCATTTCAGCATCATTACAGGTGATCCGGTAGAGACTACAACGGGCTTGAATGCTGCTGCTGGATTTTTGCGAAATGGCTTGTTCAAGCGACTTCATATTCACACGGTACCGACCTTGCATTTTATTTTTGACCGCACCACTGAACGTGCATCTGACATGAATGCTTTGATCTCCAAGGCCGTGGCTTCACGCTCACAGAACGAGGACTGAAATGAACGTGCCGCGCACAAGGGTGCAACGGCGCCCTGTGCATGGGGTGCTGTTGTTAGACAAACCATACGGTCAGTCCAGTAACGATGCTTTGCAAAAAGCAAAGTGGTTATTGCGCGCAGAAAAAGCAGGGCACACCGGCACCTTAGACCCATTGGCCACAGGTGTCTTGCCCTTGTGTTTTGGTGCGGCTACCAAGTTCAGTCAGCTGCATTTAGACGCCGATAAATCTTACGAAGCCATTTTGGTCTTGGGTGTCCAAACCAGTACGGGCGATTTAGAGGGTGAAGTGGTTGCAGAAAAACCGGTCAGCTTTACACCTGAACAATTGCAGCAAGTTCAGTCCAAATTGACGGGCCCCATTGATCAAATTCCACCCATGTACAGCGCCTTGAAAAAGGACGGCAAAGCTTTGTACGACTATGCGCGTGCAGGTATTGAGGTGGAGCGTGAAGCACGGCACATTGTCATTCATGCTTTGAGCTTGGAAGAAATTGGCCCTGAAAATGAGCAACGCCGTTTGAAAATCACTGTGACCTGTAGCAAAGGCACTTACATCCGTACTTTGGGTGAAGACATTGCAGTTGCTCTTGGTACATGCGGACACCTCAGCGCATTGCGACGTGTTCAAACAGGGCCCTTTGTGGCTGCCGAATGCATCAGCATTCAAGAATTAGAAGCTTTGTCTGAGACAGAGCGAGAAATGAAATTGTTGTCCGTCGACGCCTTGCTCGATGGTCATACCCCTGTCACCTTGCCCCCCGATGATGCGGGCAGATTCTTAAGCGGCGTGCGCCGTCGTGGCCAATGGTCCGACAACTTGCATGTCGCTGTGTACGGCGATTCACCGCGCGCGCTCTTGGGCACTGCGCATGTGAAAGCTGGTGAACTTATTCCGGGGCGCTTGTTAAGCCCCCTAGAAATTCAATCAATTTTGGAGAAGGCCTTAGCATGAGTAAACAAATTCGTAACATCGCGATCATCGCCCACGTTGACCACGGTAAAACCACCATGGTTGACCAACTGCTTCGTCAGTCCGGCACTTTTGCCGAACACGAAAAAGTGGTTGACACCGTCATGGACAACAACGCCATTGAGCGTGAACGCGGCATTACCATCTTGGCCAAGAACTGCGCTGTCAGCTGGGAAGGCACGCACATCAATATTGTTGACACTCCAGGCCACGCCGACTTCGGTGGTGAAGTTGAGCGCGCATTGTCCATGGTGGACGGTGTGGTGTTGCTGATCGACGCGCAAGAAGGCCCCATGCCCCAAACGCGTTTTGTGACCAAGAAAGCTTTGGCTTTGGGCCTGAAGCCTATCGTGGTTGTCAACAAAGTGGACAAGCCTGGTGCAAACCCAGACAAAGTGGTCAATCAAGCGTTTGACTTGTTTGACAAATTGGGTGCAACCGACGAACAGCTCGACTTTCCAGTGGTTTATGCCTCAGGCATTAACGGTTGGACTTCACTGACAGAGGGCGCGCCTGGTGAGCAGTGGGGCCCTGACATGTCTGCGCTTTTCAACACCGTGTTGAAACATGTGCCAGCGCAAGCCGGTGACCCAGAAGCGCCTTTGCAATTGCAAATTTCAGCGCTTGATTTTTCAACCTTCGTGGGTCGCATTGGTGTTGGCCGAATCAGCCAAGGCACCATCCGTCCCATGATGGATGTCGTGGTCATGGAAGGCCCCGATGGTTCCTCCATCAAAGGCCGCGTTAACCAAGTGTTGACGTTCCGTGGTTTGGACCGCGTGCAAGTCACTGAAGCGGGTCCTGGCGACATTGTGCTCATCAACGGTATTGCCGATTTGAACATTGGTGTTACGGTTACTGACCCTGCCAATCCAGCTCCCTTGCCAATGCTCAAAATTGACGAGCCTACATTGACCATGAACTTTTGCGTCAACACCAGCCCCTTGGCTGGCCGCGAAGGCAAGTACGTTACCAGCCGTCAAATTTGGGACCGTTTGCAAAAAGAATTGCAGCACAACGTTGCACTGCGCGTCAAAGAAACCGACGAAGAAGGTATCTTTGACGTGGCTGGTCGCGGTGAATTGCACCTGACCATTTTGTTGGAAAACATGCGCCGTGAAGGTTACGAATTGGCCGTGTCCAAGCCACGCGTTGTTTACCGTGATGTCAACGGCGAGCGCCATGAGCCTATC
Organism: Comamonadaceae bacterium; assembly: GCA_947487355.1. GTDB lineage: Bacteria > Pseudomonadota > Gammaproteobacteria > Burkholderiales > Burkholderiaceae_C > Limnohabitans_A. The sequence goes on from CANKXC010000036.1 coordinate 3,527, forward strand.
GAATTGGTCACTGCTGACATCGAAGAAACACACCAAGGTGGCGTGATGCAAGCCTTGGGTGAGCGCAAAGGTGAGTTGGTCAACATGGAACCCGATGGCCGTGGCCGTGTGCGTTTGGAATACCGCATTCCTGCGCGTGGTTTGATTGGCTTTACCAACGAGTTCTTGAACTTAACGCGTGGCTCTGGTTTGATTTCCAACATCTTTGACAGCTACGAAGCCCACAAAGGTGAAATTGGCGGCCGTAAAAACGGCGTGTTGATTTCCATGGACGATGGCGAAATTTTCACCTACGCCTTGGGCAAGTTGGACGATCGCGGTCGCATGTTTGTGAAAGCCAACGACCCCGTATACGAAGGCATGATTGTGGGCATCCACAGCCGTGACAACGACCTGGTGGTGAATGCAACGCGTACCAAGCAGCTCACCAACTTCCGTGTGTCTGGCAAAGAAGACGCCATCAAAATTACACCGCCTATTGATCTCACACTGGAATACGGTGTGGAATTCATTGACGATGACGAATTGGTCGAAATCACACCCAAGAGCGTTCGTTTGCGCAAACGCTTCTTGAAAGAGCACGAGCGTAAGCGCGCAGGTCGCGTTTAAGGTTTAAAGCATAAAAGCACACCATCGTGCTGAAACTCAAACACGGTCACGCAGTCGCCTTGATGGTGCTGGTGACCGCTATGTGGTCAATTGCAGGTGTCGTGACACGCCAGCTCGATCAAGTCCGAGGGTTTGAAGTGACATTTTGGCGAAGTGCATTTACCGCGCTGGGCCTGATCGTCATCATGAGTGTTTGGCGGGGTATGGGATTTTGGAAATCTATTCCCTGGCGAAGTCCTTACTTTTGGCTGTCGGGTCTTTGCTGGGCTTGTATGTTTACAGCCTTCATGATGGCGCTCACCTTGACAGCTGTTGCCAATGTGCTCATCACATTGGCCTGTGGACCTTTGTTCACCGCCCTTGGGGCTTGGTTGTTTGCATCCCACCGCTTGCCTTTGAGAACTTGGTTGGCCATTGCTTTTGCAGGCCTGGGCATTGGGCTCATTTTCAATTCTCAGTTGCAGTTGGGAGAGCCCAATTTTGTTCTCGGCATCAGTATCGCTTTGATAGTGCCTTTGGCTGGTGCAACGCAATGGACCCTGATTCAGAAAAGTCAAGCAAGCGGCCTGACATTGGACTTGGTTCCCAGCGTATTCATTGGGGCACTCTTGTCTGCCTTGGTCACATTGCCTCTGGCTTTGCCATTGCAAGCCAATGCCCACGACATGGGTCTACTGGCTGTTCTGGGCGTCTTTCAGCTGGCCATCCCTTGCACACTCTCCGTTATTTGTGCGCGCGTTTTAAAGGCGCCTGAAGTTTCATTGCTGGCTTTGCTAGAAGTTATTTTTGGCATTGCATTGGCATGGATATGGGCTAACGAAGAACCACATTTCAGTGTCCTCATTGGCGGTAGCATGGTCCTTGCCGCTTTGTTTGCTAACGAATGGTTTGGATGGAAAGAACGCAATGTCGAATCTCAATAATGCAACCGGCGTGAGCTCAGAGCCATCGGTTATTTTTGAAGTAGTTGGTCGCGTTGGGTGTATCACCTTAAACAGGCCTAAGGCATTGAATGCCTTGTCATTGGAAATGGTCAGACTGATCACCCAAGCTTTGCTGTCTTTTCAAGCCAACTCTCAAGTTCTGGCTGTGTTGGTCAGGGGACAGGGCAAGGAAGGCCCCTTTGGACATTTTTGTGCGGGCGGTGACATTCGATTCTTTCACCAAGCAGCATTGGCGGGTGACAGCAGTTTGGCCGATTTCTTCACAGAAGAATATGCACTGAATCATCTCATTCACACTTACAACAAGCCTTATATTGCATTCATGGATGGTGTTGTGATGGGCGGTGGCATGGGCATCAGCCAAGGTGCCAGTGTGCGCATCGTGACCGACAAAACACAGATGGCCATGCCCGAGACACACATTGGTTTGTTTCCAGATGTGGGCGGCGGCTATTTTTTAAGTCGTTGCCCTGGGCGCATTGGCGAATATTTGGGCCTCACGGGTCAAAAAATCAATGGCCCTCAAGCAATTCAGGCAGGCCTTGCAGATGGTTTGATTGAAGTCCAACGCTTGCCGATGCTTTGGAAAACTCTGCTCAGTACACCGTTTGAAAGCGGTGAAGCCGTAGAGCGATGGATTCAAAGTCAGTGCACAAAGTTAGAAGCGCTTCCATTTCCCAACAAGTCAGAAATTGACAAATTTTTCGCATTGCCCTCTGCCTTGGAAATTAGCCTGGCATTGGCAGAACACAACTCTGAATGGGCCGTCCAAACATTGGCAAGTTTGAACAAGGCCTCGCCACTCATGGTGCATGTGGTTTTGGCTCAAATTCGGAAAGCCAGAAACATGGGCTTGGCCGATGATTTGCGAATGGAGCGAGACTTGGTCCACCATTGTTTCCATTTGCGCGAAAGCAGCGAGACTGTTGAAGGTATTCGCGCACTGGCAGTTGACAAAGACCATCAACCTCAATGGGCGCACAGTCAAATTGCGGATGTTTCTTCCGAAGAATGGCCATTGTTTTTCAACAGCCCTTGGACTGCCGAGACGCATCCGCTTCGTCACCTGACATAGGGCACGCCCAGTTCTGGTAATACCGCCTAGGGTCTTTCCATCTACCTTAGCGGTTTCGGCTCTTCATGGCGCGTTCTACTTCTCGTTTGCCTTCACGGTCTTTGATGGTATCGCGCTTGTCGTGCTCGGCCTTGCCCTTGGCCAGAGCCACTTCACACTTGATGAAGCCCGCTTTCCAGTGCAAATTGATGGGTACTAAGGTAAAGCCTTTTTGCTCAACTTTGCTAGTAAGACGGTCTATTTCATCCCGTTTTAATAGGAGCTTTCGGGTGCGTGCCGCTTCAGGACTCACATGTGTAGAGGCTGTTTTGAGAGGGTTAATTAGGCAGCCAATGATGAACATCTCTTTGTTCCGAATGACCACATAACCGTCTGTTAACTGAACTTTGCCTTCTCGCACAGCCTTGACTTCCCAGCCCTCAAGCACCATGCCGCACTCGTGCCGCTCTTCAAAAAAGTAGTCGAAGGCTGCCTTTTTGTTTTCAGCAATGACGCCGGAAGACCCGGTGCCTTTTGATTTTTTGGGTGGCGTTGCCATGTGGGTGAATTTAAGCGCTAACTTGGCTTGCATTTGCAAGGGTTGTCTCAGAGAAATTACAATCTGGAGAACTGCGCTTATTGTATGAAGAAACTTCTTAAATCCGTCTTAATCTGGTACTCACCCGAGGAAATGTTTCGCCTGGTCACAGATGTCGATAAGTACAAGGAATTTTTGCCCTGGTGTCAGCATTCCAAAGTACTTCAGTTTACCGAGTCGGAGATGGACGCCGAAGTTGGTATAGGCATTGCCGGTATGAATCAAGTTTTTGTGACCCACAATACGCACATCAAAAACCGTGAGGTGCGCATGAAGTTGGTCAAAGGTCCATTTTCAAACTTAGACGGCGCTTGGACTTTTGAGCCAGTTGGCGACAATTCGCAAAGAGCCTGCAAAGTGACGCTTTCATTGGAGTATGGATTTTCAAGTGCCAGCTTGGCTGCAGTGGTTGGGCCTGTGTTTGACAAGATTGCGGGCAATTTGGTCGATGCCTTTGTGAAGCGTGCAGAACAGGTTTATGGGACAGAGTCGGCATGATTCATGTTGAATGTGTTTTCAGTCCTGCGGCTCGGCAATGCATGACACTCCAACTCGAATTGAAGGATGGCACCACAGCCATGCAGGCCCTTCAAATTTTTAAGTCTGCCTTCATCAAGGCATGCACAGATAGCCGCCAAGAAGAGGCTGTTCAACAGGCTTTTGGCCATGTGTCCGGTCAGGGTGTTTGGGGCCGCAAAGTGCCCTTGAGTTATGTTTTCAAAGATGGCGACCGCCTAGAAATTTACCGGCCCCTAAAAGTCGATCCCAAATTGGCTCGAAAACAACGTTTTCAAAGGCAAGGGAAGGGTAGAACAGGCCTTTTTGCAAAGCGCCGGGTGGGTGCTGTTCCTGGTTATTGATCGATCGTTTCCAGAGCCAAAGTGGGCTTCGACGAGGGTACAATCGTTTTTTTGGAGCCCACCTTCATGCGCCTGCTCGGTAAAGCCCTCACCTTCGACGATGTTTTGTTGGTGCCAGCCTACTCACAAGTCCTGCCCAAGGACACTTCCCTTGCAACCCAATTTACACGCAAACTGAGCTTGAACTTGCCCTTGGTTTCAGCGGCCATGGACACCGTCACTGAGGCACGCTTGGCCATTGCCATTGCACAAGAGGGCGGCATTGGTATTGTTCACAAAAATCTCACACCCCAAGAGCAAGCGGCCCAAGTGGCCAAAGTTAAGCGTTATGAATCGGGTGTTTTGCGTGACCCAGTGGTGATTACCCCCGACACAAAAGTAAGACAGGTCATGGCCTTGTCCGAAGAGCTGGGTGTTTCTGGCTTTCCAGTTTGCCAAGGCGGCAAGGTAGTGGGCATCGTCACAGGACGCGACATGCGCTTTGAAACGCGCTACGACCAGCCTGTGAGCGAAATCATGACGCCTCGTGATCGTCTCATAACTGTTCCAGAAGGCACCACGCCCGAAGAGGCCAAAGCACTTTTGAACAAGTACAAATTAGAACGCTTATTGGTTGTCAACGAAGATTTCGAGTTGAAGGGCCTTATCACTGTCAAAGACATTACCAAACAACTCAACTTCCCATTGGCCGCCCGCGATGCATCGGGACGTCTTTTGGTGGGTGCTGCAGTGGGCGTTGGAGATGGCACCGAAGAGCGTGTCGAGGCTTTGGTCAAGGCGGGTGTCGATGCCATTGTGGTGGACACTGCACATGGTCACAGCAAAGGCGTTATTGAGCGGGTGCGTTGGGTCAAAAATAACTACCCTCACATTGAAGTGATTGGTGGCAACATTGCCACAGGGGCCGCCGCTTTGGCATTGGTGGAAGCAGGCGCCGATGCTGTCAAAGTAGGCATTGGCCCTGGCTCTATTTGTACCACTCGCATTGTGGCGGGCGTGGGCGTGCCGCAGGTTATGGCCATCGACAATGTCGCAACTGCTTTGACCGGCACAGGCGTGCCCTTGATTGCAGACGGTGGTATTCGCTACAGCGGTGACATTGCCAAGGCCATTGCGGCTGGTGCCAACACGGTCATGATGGGTGGTATGTTTGCGGGCACAGAAGAAGCACCCGGCGAAGTTATTTTGTACCAAGGTCGCAGCTACAAAAGCTACCGCGGTATGGGCAGCATTGGCGCCATGCAGCAGGGCAGTGCTGACCGCTATTTTCAAGAGTCCAGCACGGGCAATCCCAATGCCGACAAACTGGTGCCCGAAGGCATCGAAGGCCGTGTGCCTTACAAAGGCTCGGTGGTGGCCATTTTGTTCCAAATGGCAGGTGGCTTAAGAGCTAGCATGGGTTACTGTGGATGCCCCACCATTGAAGACATGCGCAACAAAGCAGAGTTTGTTGAGATTACCTCGGCAGGCATTCGCGAAAGCCACGTGCACGATGTGCAAATTACCAAAGAAGCGCCGAACTATCGCGCCGACTAAATCCATTTTTTTATTGCATTTTTAATTGAGCTTGTTCGACCCATGCAGCATTCCAAAATTCTGATCCTTGACTTTGGATCACAAGTGACACAACTCATTGCACGTCGCGTGCGTGAAGCACATGTGTTTTGCGAAGTACACCCTTGTGATGTCAGCAGCGACTGGGTCCGCGACTATGCCAAAGATGGCAATCTGAAGGGCATCATTCTTTCGGGTTCCCATGCCAGTGTTTACGAAGTAGACGATCGTGCACCCGACGCAGTGTTCGAACTGGGTATTCCAGTCCTGGGCATTTGTTATGGCATGCAAACCATGGCCGAACAATTGGGTGGCAAAGTAGAAGCCGGTCAAACAAGAGAATTTGGCTATGCCGAAGTGCGCGCACATGGCCACACAGAATTGCTCAAAGGCATTGAAGACTTTGCCACGCCAGAAGGCCACGGCATGCTCAAGGTCTGGATGAGCCATGGCGACAAAGTGACGCAGTTGCCTGCGGGCTTTAAAGTCATGGCCTCTACACCTGCATGTCCCATTGCCGGTATGGCCGACGAGGCAAGGCATTTTTATGCGGTTCAGTTTCACCCTGAAGTGACACATACCGTTCAAGGACAAGCTCTTTTAAACCGATTTGTTTTGGACATTTGCAAAGCCAGCCCCGATTGGATCATGGGTGATTACATCGAAGAGGCCGTTGCCAAAATTCGTGAACAAGTAGGCGATGAAGAAGTCATTTTGGGTCTTTCCGGTGGCGTTGATTCTTCAGTGGCCGCAGCCCTCATTCACCGCGCCATTGGTGACCAACTGACTTGCGTGTTTGTTGACCACGGCTTGTTGCGCCTCAACGAAGGCGACATGGTCATGGAAATGTTTGCTGGCAAATTGCATGCGCGCGTTATTCGTGTCGATGCCAGCGATTTGTTCTTGGGCAAGTTGGCCGGTATCAGTGAGCCCGAGCAAAAGCGCAAAGTGATTGGCGGATTGTTTGTGGATGTTTTCAAAGACGAAGCAGCCAAATTGAAAGCCGGTACAGGCGGTCACAAAGGCGCAAGTTTCCTTGCCCAAGGCACTATTTATCCCGACGTCATTGAGTCTGGCGGCGCCAAGAGTAAAAAAGCCGTCACCATCAAGAGTCACCACAATGTGGGTGGCTTGCCGGATCAATTGGGTCTGAAACTGCTTGAGCCTTTGCGTGAATTGTTCAAAGACGAAGTGCGTGAATTGGGTGTGGCTTTGGGCTTGCCTCGTCAGATGGTGTATCGCCATCCCTTCCCAGGCCCAGGTCTGGGTGTTCGTATTTTGGGTGAAGTGAAAAAAGAATATGCCGACTTGCTTCGCAGAGCGGATGCCATCTTCATTGAAGAATTACATAACTTTACAGACGAATCTGGAAAGTCTTGGTACGATTTAACCAGCCAAGCATTTACAGTTTTCTTGCCCGTTAAGAGCGTGGGCGTGATGGGTGATGGTCGCACTTACGACTATGTCGTCGCTTTGCGTGCGGTTCAAACATCAGACTTCATGACTGCAGATTGGGCGGAGCTGCCTTATGCCTTGCTCAAAAAAGTTTCAGGCCGTATTATTAATGAAGTGCGTGGTATTAACCGTGTGACATACGACGTGAGTAGCAAACCACCTGCCACCATTGAGTGGGAGTAATTTACCTAACAAATGAATCTGCAGACGTGTTTCAATCATCGAAAGTCATTTTGGCTACTCCTTGAAGCTTGTTTGCTGTTCTCATTGTGGGGATGCGCACAGGCTCCACATTCCAAATCTACTGCAGAAGCAGTTTCTAAGCCTACAGAAACGCACACGCCTAATGGTCCTGCTGCCGAGTGGCGGGCCATCAATCGCCTCACTTATGGCCCAACAGCGGCTTCAGTTGCAGAGATAAAGTCCCAAGGCAATCCTAAAGCTTGGGCCCTCAAACAATTGGAAGACGCTAAAACAGCAAGTCTTCAAGCCCCCAAATTACCCGCCGACTTGGCCTCCATTAATGCGTCTTTGCCGACCATTTTTGACGGTGCTCGCCAAGAACGCGAAGCCCGAGCTGCTGTGCCTGCAGGCACACGCATCAATGAATTTGTTGCAAACGAACGTCGCTTTAATTTTCAAGATCAAGTCGATCCTTTGTTTTACAACAGAACCCAAGTCAACAAAGCCATTGCATGGCGCTTGGCCAGTTGCAGTAACGACGAAGTCGAGCAACCCCTGCTTGCACGCATGACCGAGTTTTGGTTTAACCACTTCAATGTCTATCAACAAAAAGGTTCTGTTCGACCCTTTGCAGGTCACTACGCCATCAATGTCGCCCGAGCACATGCGTTGGGCAAGTTTGAGGACTTGGTATTGGCCAGTGCCAAACATCCTGCCATGCTGTACTACCTTGACCAGTGGCTAAGTGTCAGCCCACAAGCAGCAAGGGCAGGACAAAATGCGCGTGGCCTTAATGAAAACTACGCTCGTGAACTCATGGAGCTCCATACCTTGGGCGTAAACGGCGGATACACCCAAGGTGATGTTTTGGAACTAGCCCGCGTATTGACGGGTTGGACTATATCGCCTCGATCTGCGGATGGCTTTCAGTTTGTCATGCGTCTGCACGAATCGGGCAGCAAGTCTGTGATGGGTCAAACCGTGCCTACTTCTGCTCAAAACACAGGTGTGCAGGAGGGTGAGCAATTGATTCGCTATTTGGCCAACCATCCTGCAACAGCCCAAAGAATTTCAGAACGCTTAGCGCAATATTTCGTATCAGACAATCCGCCCAAAGCTTTGGTTGACCTCATGGCCCAAACTTTTTTAAACACACGTGGCGACATCTACCAAGTGATGTCTGTGATGCTAGGTCATGCCGCTTTTTGGGATCCTGCCAACAAGTTATACAGAACCCCTTACGACTTTGCGTGTGCCAGCATGCGCGTTCTAAATGCAGGTCAAGATCGTACTAAATGGTTGCAATCGTTTGGTTATGCAGCAGTTGCTGGGCAAGCTATTCAAAACTGGCAAACCCCCGACGGTTATTCTTTCAATGCCAGCACATGGCTAACACCAGAAGCACTGACGCGGCGCATCGACTTTGCCTTGAACATTGCACGCAATTCGTCTGAAAGAACTGATCTATATCCGTACTTGTCAGAAAGTACGCTCAAAGCACTCATGTCACAAATGCCTGTGCAAAGAATGGGCTTTGTCTTGGGTAGTTCTGAGTTGGTTTTCAAATAAAAGTCGGAGACCTACCATGTTGAAATCCAGACGCGAAGTTATTCTGCATGCCATCAGCACGGGCGCATTTGCTTTGACTGGCCTCCAAGCACATGCCAATGACAACGCTCAAACCGGCCGCTTGGTCTTGGTTTTTTTAAGAGGCGCATACGATGGCCTGTCTATGTTGGTGCCTCATGGCGACCCTCACTACGCAACGCTGCGGCCTACGATTGGCATTGCCAAGCCTGATGGCACCTCCAAGACTGCCTTAAGGCTAGACGATCTATTTGGACTTCATCCTGCGTGCGAAGCTCTCTTGCCCCTTTGGCAACAAGGTGTCTTGGCCGCAGTGCCTTGTGCCGGCTCACCAGATGGCACGCGCTCGCATTTTGATGCTCAGTACCATTGGGAAACGGGTAAGCCAGGTTCGAGTTCGCCCTCACCCGGATGGTTCAATGTTTTGGCGGGTATGATAGGGCAGGGCGCAGGGATTCATGCCATTGGCGTGGGTGAAAGTAGTCCTCGAATTTTGTCGGGGCCTCAATCGGTGCGCTTGGTTGGCAATGGCATGTCAGCAACACGTGCAGGCACGTTGGCAGAGACTAAAACCCGTGAAGCCATCATGCAACTTTACGCAGGCGACGAAAAATTGGCCAATG
>CANKXC010000037.1 GCA_947487355.1 Comamonadaceae bacterium
CCCTCTGAATTGCCGCGTCTGGTTTGGCCAGAATTGAGTTGGGCCAACTTGCAGCACTTGAGCATGCCTATTCTCACCCTGACCTTGTTGGGCGCCATTGAGTCCTTGCTTTGCGCGCGAATTGCCGATGGCCTGATTGACGATCGCCACAACCCTAATCAAGAACTGATGGCCCAAGGCGTGGCCAATTTTGTGACGCCCTTTTTTGGCGGTATGCCAGCCACTGGCACCATTGCACGCACAGTGACCAACGTCAAAAGTGGGGGGCGAACGCCCGTTGCGGGTATGGTGCACGCGCTGGCCTTATTGCTGGTTGTCTGGGTGGCTGCGCCCCTGGCCAATCACATTCCACTGGCCACCTTGGCGGCCATCTTGATGTTTGTGGCCTGGAACATGGGTGAGTGGCATGCCTTCAAGGACCTGCAGCAATTTCGCATGCCCTATCGCGTCACCCTGCTGGCGGTTTTCCTTCTCACGGTCATGGTGGACCTCACAGTTGCCGTTGAATTTGGTTTGATTGCGGCATGCATCACCTTCATTTACAGAATTTCAAGCCTGAGCCGCATTGAACAACTGAGCGAAAAAGACACTGACAAACTGGCGCATCAGAGCGGTCAAATCAGTGCCTATCGGGTTTATGGGGCGCTGTTCTTTGGTGCCGTTAAATTGATCGAAGACATTGAAAACACATTGCCTCAAAAGGCACTGGTTTTAGACCTCAAAAATCTCATTTACATTGACTCTTCAGGGGCTGACGCGCTGCTGGCTTTGGGTCGCTTGTGTCAGAAGAAACAGGTCCGCCTTATCGTTTGCGGCTTGAACCACCAACCGCTGGACATTGCCCGCAGGACTGGATTCCTCGATTTGGTGGGCCAAAACGTCCTGCCAGACTACGATTCAGGACTCGATGCCGCCCTTTTGTCAGAAAAACGCTGACGACTGGCCGTTAAAATACGTCCCTATTCAACTGAAACCGCATTGTCATGTCGCTCTTGCACTTTTTCCGTCGCCCTGACTACCGTTCAGACACCACCCAGTTCATTGACCAACTAAAAACCGACCGCCCCCATTTGGACGCTGCTCAGCAAGAAGCGCGCGCCCTGTTGTGGGATGCCTCGGTCGACCGCCATGTGCTGAAAGAATTTAACGCAGGCAAAGTGGCTCAAAAACCTTACGTCTACCAGACCAAAGGTTGAACCTTTTGGAAAACACGCTCGCGCCCGTTGAGGTCTTGCCAGTCACGGACAACCCGTCTGGCCAACCCGAAGTGATTGACCACGTGGCCGTTGCGCGCCTGTATGGCGAGCCATTGTTTTCCATGCCCAACGACCTCTACATCCCGCCCGATGCATTGGAGGTTTTCCTAGAGGCCTTTGAAGGTCCTCTGGACTTGTTGCTGTACCTCATTCGCAAGCAAAACTTCAACATCCTCGACATTCCCATGGCGGCGGTCACGCGCCAGTACCTCAGCTATGTCGATGAAATTCGCCAACACAACTTAGAGTTGGCCGCAGAATATTTGCTCATGGCGGCCATGCTGATTGAAATCAAATCACGCATGTTGTTGCCGCCCAAAAAAGTGGCCGAAGGCCAAGAGCCCGAAGACCCCCGTGCCGAGTTGGTGCGTCGCTTGCTCGAGTACGAGCAAATGAAATTGGCCTCTATGCAACTGGGCAATGTGCCGCAGTATGGCCGTGATTTTTTAAAGGCACAGGTCTACATCGAGCAAAGCTTGCAGCCTCGCTTCCCCGATGTGCACTTGGTCGAATTGCAAGAGGCGTGGCAAGACATTTTGAAGCGTGCCAAGTTGGTTCAGCATCACAAAATTAGCCGCGAAGAACTCAGCGTGCGCGAGCACATGAGCATTGTTCTCAAACACCTTCAAGGCCGCAAGTTTGTTGAGTTTGAAAACCTGTTTGATCCTAGCAAAGGGACTCCCGTGTTGGTGGTCACCTTCATTGCTTTGCTCGAATTGGCCAAAGAAACCTTGATTGAAATTACCCAAGCCGAAGCCTTTGCGCCCATTTATGTGCGCTTGGCCTTCACGCCGGCTTAATGTTCTAAAGCTTGCAGATTAAGCAAGCTCTCCTTTGGCACCGCGGCCCATCAATGCAAAAACGGCCTCTTTCGGTTTGAGTTGACCATCTAGCAATGCCACCACAGCTTGAGCAATGGGCATCTCAATGCCCAAAGCCTGTGCACGTTTGACCACAGTTCGGGCGCTGTAAACGCCTTCGGCCACATGGCCCAATGATTGAACCGCTTGCTGCAAGTCCATGCCTTGCGCCAACAGCAATCCTACTTTGCGGTTTCGACTTAAATCGCCGGTGGCGGTGAGCACCAAATCGCCCAGACCCGACAGGCCCATGAAAGTCTCGGGCTTGGCACCCAAAGCCACACCCAATCGGGTCATTTCTGACAAGCCCCGCGTAATTAAGGCTGCGCGTGCATTCAGACCTAAGTGAAGGCCATCACACAAACCGGTGGCAATGGCCAACACATTTTTAACAGCGCCTCCCACCTCAACACCCACGATGTCTTGGTTGGCATAAATGCGCAAGCTGGGACTGTGAAATGCATCCACCAATATTTGACGCACTGATGCGTGCGAGCTGGCGGCAACCAGCGCCGTGGGTTGGGCTGTGGCCACTTCGAGCGCAAAGCTAGGGCCACTGAGCGCACCAGCCAACAAATGAGGCGCCACTTGCTGACACACTTCATGTGGCATGGCGCCTGACTCGATGCCATTTGATGCCGATTCAAAACCCTTGCACAACCAAGCTACAGGCACTGTCGATGTGCTTAAAGTTTGAAGCATGCCCCTGAGCGCAGACATGGGCGTAGCCACCACAATCAAATCGTGGCCGTTGCCCCATGCAGTCACCTCGTGAAGAGGCACACTCACAGGCTGAAGTGAAGCGGGGAATTGAATGTCTGGCAAATAACGTGCATTGACCCGCTGGGTTTGCATGTCTTTGGCCAGCGCCTCATCACGCGTCCATAACTGAACTGCGTGATGGGCTGAATGACGGCTGGCACTGATGGCCAGCGCTGTACCCCAAGCACCTGCCCCGATGACCGCAATCTTCAGGCTCAAGTTGGAGACTCAGAGAATTACTGAACTTGAGGTGCTGCAGCGGCTGCTTGCTCGGCCAGTTGCGCTTGTTGCTGCTCGTACATGGCTTGGAAATTAATTTCAGCCAAATGGACGGGTGGGAAACCAGCGCGTGTGACGATGTCGGCAATGTTGCCACGCAAGTAGGGGTACACAATTTGCGGGCAAGCAATGCCCATGATGCTGCCCATTTGGTCTTCAGGCACATTGCGAATTTCAAAAATGCCAGCCTGTTTGCATTCAACCAAGAAAACAGTTTTGTCTTCAATTTTGGTGTGAACGGTGGCCGTGACGCAAATTTCGTAAACGCCTTCAGCGGCTTGATTGGCTTCAACACCCAACTGAATGTCCACCGCGGGTTGCTGTTGTTCCAACAAGATGGCGGGTGAATTGGGCTGCTCCAAAGACGCTTCTTTCAAGTAAACGCGCTGGATTTGGAACAATGGGGTGTTTTCTTCAGACATAAAAACTCTTGAGTTGAAAATAATCTTCCCATCGGCGACTTGATCAAGCCTTAACCTAGGGCCAAGCTAGATTATCACCGATGAAAACTGTCCCTCATGGGAGGGTTAACTTGTAAATTGAAGGGCGATTGGCCGATTTACGCTTGCAATAAAGGCATCAGTCCGCCCTTGGCGTCCAAGGCCACCAGGTCGTCACAACCACCGACATGGGTCTCACCAATGAAGATTTGCGGCACCGTTCTGCGGCCTGTGATGTTCATCATGTGATCACGTGCTTCAGGCAGTTGATCAATTCGAATTTCTTCAATATCGGTCACGCCTTTGGCCTTCAAAATTTGTTTGGCGCGAACGCAATAAGGGCAAACAGCGGTGGTGTACATCTTCACGTGGGGCATGACAACTCCAAATAGGTCATTCAATGAATCAGGCTTTTTCTGTTGGCAAACTGGCTTCGCGCCAGGCTTTTAAACCACCCGCCAAAGATTGCGCGCGCTCGTAGCCCAGCTTTTTGGCTTGAGCCGCAGCGCGGGATGAACGGCTACCGGCTTGGCACACCAAGATGACGGGCACACTTTTGTTTTTAACCACGCTTGGCAACTGCGCTTCCAGTTGAGCCAAGGGGATGTTTTTGGCGCCAATTGCATGGCTTTGCGCAAATTCGTGGGGCTCACACACATCAATGAGGACTGCTTTTTCTCGGTTGATGAGCAAAACAGCATCCGTGGGCGCGATGCCACCCGCTGCGCCTTGAGAGAGGGTGGGCCAAAACAATGCCAAAGCAGAGCCGACCGCAACGGCCACCAACATCCAGTTTTCAATCAAAAAATTCACAAAAAACCCTTAAAAAGTACGTCTGCAGCCGATTTATAAGCCGCATGCCAGATTCGAATTCTAAAATGCTAAGTAGCAAACTGTATTTTTTTGATTGATTAAACCTTTAACCATGTACAAATTAGTTCTGATTCGCCACGGCGAATCCACTTGGAATTTAGAAAACCGCTTCACAGGCTGGACAGATGTTGACCTGACACCCACAGGCGTTGAGCAAGCCAAGGCTGCTGGACGCCTGCTCACAGCCGAGGGCTATGAGTTTGATTTGGCCTACACCAGCGTTCTCAAGCGGGCCATTCACACTCTGTGGCACACCTTGGATGCCATGGAACGTCAATGGCTTCCTGTACACAATAACTGGCGCCTCAACGAACGCCATTACGGCGCTTTGCAGGGCTTGAACAAAGCCGATACAGCCAAAAAATTTGGCGATGAGCAGGTTTTGGTCTGGCGCCGCAGCTACGACACGCCGCCACCCGCGCTGGAAGCCCAAGACCCCCGCTGCGAACGCACAGACCTGCGCTACGCCAAACTGAAGCCAACTGACATTCCCCTCACCGAATGCCTGAAAGACACCGTGGACCGCGTCATTCCTTTCTGGAACGACTCCATGGCGCCCGCCATCAAGGCTGGCAAACGCATTGTGGTGGCAGCGCACGGCAACTCGATTCGCGCCCTGATCAAGTATTTGGACAATGTTTCTGACGAGGCCATTGTGGAATTGAACATTCCCAACGGCATTCCATTGGTTTACGAACTCGACGCTGACTTAAAACCCATCAAGCACTATTACCTCGGTGATGCCGAAGCAGCAGCCAAAGCTGCCGCTGCTGTGGCCAGCCAAGGCAAAGCTTGAATTAAGGGTGTATATTGGTTCTAAAGGAGGCCCTTTGGGTCAATGAACATGGGACAAAAATTGAAAATTGTGGGCTGGTTAAGTGTGGGTGCGTTGGCTGGTGCCCTCACCACCATCTCACTTCAAACCACTGCCAGGGGGTCTTTCGCACCTCTGCCTTTAGAAGAGTTGCAGCAATTGGCTGCGGTTTTCGGCATGGTCAAGAGCGACTATGTCGAGACCGTCGACGAAAAGAAACTCATCACCGAAGCCATCTCGGGCATGGTCTCCAGCCTCGATCCACATTCCCAATACTTTGACAAAAAGAGCTTTAAAGAATTCAGCGAAGGCACCTCCGGTCGTTTTGTCGGTGTTGGCATTGAAATCACGCAAGAAGAAGGCGTGGTCAAAGTGGTGTCGCCCATCGAGGGTTCGCCAGCCGATCGAGCTGGACTCAAACCCAACGACCTGATTACCAAAATTGACGAGGCCTTCGTCAAAGGTTTGTCCATGAACGATGCGGTCAAACGCATGCGGGGCGAACCCAATACCAAAGTACTTTTGACCATCTTCCGTAAGGATGAAAGTCGCACCTTCACGGTCACCATTGTTCGCGAAGAAATCAAAACCCAATCGGTCAAATCTAAGTTGGTCGAACCTGGTTATGGCTGGATTCGAGTTTCACAATTTCAAGAAAGAACGGTTGAAGACTTCTCTAGAAAACTAGAAGAAATGTTCAAGCAAGACCCCAAGCTCAAAGGTTTGGTGCTTGATTTGCGCAACGATCCAGGTGGTCTTTTGGATGCCGCTGTGGCCATGTCCGCTGCATTTTTGCCCGAGAACGTCACGGTCGTTTCAACCAATGGTCAATTGGAAGAAAGCAAGTTTGTTTACAAGGCAGCGCCCCAGTTTTGGCGTCGCAGTTCCGAGAGCGACCCCATTCAGCGCCTGACTCAAAACACCCAAGGCCAATTGAAAAAAATCCCCTTGGTGGTGTTGGTCAATGAAGGGTCTGCCTCCGCCAGCGAAATTGTGGCGGGTGCTTTGCAAGACCACAAACGTGCCACCATCATGGGCAGCCAAACCTTTGGCAAAGGCTCGGTCCAAACTGTGCGTCAACTCGGCCCCGATACAGCCCTGAAGCTGACCACCGCACGCTACTACACACCCAACGGACGCAGCATTCAGGCCAAAGGCATCTTGCCCGATGTGATGTTGGACGAGACTGAAAATGGCAATGTTTTTGCAGCGCTCCGCACCCGCGAAGCCGACTTGGAAAAACATTTGGGCAATGGCCAAGAAGAAGAAAAGAAAAATGAAGCGCGCCAAAAGGCTCGTGAAGAAGCGCTGAAAAAATTGGAAGAAGAAGCCAAAAAACCTGAAGCTGAAAGACGGCCGCCCGAGTTTGGATCGGCCAAAGACTTTCAACTGAATCAAGCCTTGAATCAACTCAAAGGCTTGCCAGTCAAAGCCAGCACCACTTTGGCAGAACGTAAAGAAGCAAAAAAAGACAAGTGATTGCGCATGAGGGATGACCAGCTGCTGCGCTATTCACGCCACATTCTTTTAGATGAATGGGGCGTTGAAGGGCAAGAGCGGGTCTCTCAATCGCACGCGCTCATTGTGGGTGCCGGCGGGCTTGGGTCTCCTGCTGCTTTGTACTTGGCCAGTGCGGGCGTTGGACACATGACATTGATCGATCACGACGTGGTCGATGTCACCAATTTGCAAAGGCAAATTGCGCACACGCAAGAACGTGTTGGGCAACTCAAAGTTGAGTCTTTGAAAAATGCCATCGCCCAAATCAACCCTGAAGTTCAAGTCGAGTGCATTGCGCAGCGCGCCGACTCAGTCCTGCTGAATCAGCATGTGGCCATGGCCGATGTGGTGCTTGATTGCACAGACAACTTTGAAACACGTCATGCCATTAACCTGGCTTGTGTGCAATACCAAAAGCCCTTGGTGTCTGGCTCAGCTTTGAAAATGGACGGCCAGGTGGCGGTCTATGACATTCGCCAAACTGAGGCGCCTTGCTACGCTTGTGTGTTTCCGCCCAACCAAGCGCTTGAAGAAACTCGCTGTGCCACCATGGGCGTTTTAGCCCCCTTGGTGGGCATCATTGGCAGCCTGCAAGCCACCGAAGCTTTGAAAATTTTGAGCGGCATTGGCGCTAGCACCGTGGGCCAACTGGTGCTCTTCAATGCAAAGTTCATGGAATGGCAAACGCTGCAAACGCACCGTCATGTGCAATGCCCTGTTTGCAGCGCGCACCGGTCATAGCCTCAAAATTTAAGCACTGACAATCCATCCCTCCAAGGGATCAAAGTTTGGAAGGCCATAGGTGCCCTCTGGCTGCAAATGCGCCCAGGCCGCTTGCACCATGCAAAGTACAGCGTCGAGGGCATCACCCGAGCCATCGGCCAGCAATGTGTCGTGCTGTGCCGCACTCAATTTGAGACGCAAACCCAACTTAGATTGAGCCATGTCGAGGGCGTGCAAGATGTCTTTTCGGGCCAACCATCTGTCAGGCGTTTGCTTGTGAGGGTCATCGCTTTTGTAACTGCGATGACCAATCAATTCTCGCGCCAACAATCCAGGATACGCCTCTAAGGCAATGCGGTTTGGGTGACCCATTTGCATATTGGGCAATGTCCAAGCTGCCTCGCGCAGCAAGGGCACTCCTGCGTGCATCATCCAAGCTACTGGCGGATTGACCCACTTCATGGAGGGACTAGAGCCAGCAGGCATGTCCGTGGCTCGGTGGGCAAATTTGGCACCAGCTGGTCGTGCATCACAAAAGGCTTTGAAAAATTGTCTCAATTCTTCACGCGAATGCGAGACAAATTTGTCCATGCATTCTGGCCAGGTAGGGGGCCAGTTCATGCTTTCAACAAATTGGCGGGGCAAACCAAAAGGCAAATCGAAGCCAGCAACACATGGTGTGTTGTCTGTTGTGGGTTGCTTTAGGAAGTCTAGAAAATCAGGCAGTGTTTGAAAATGATTCAAACGGTCTAGCAGGACGGTGCCGCGATGTGTTCGGCCAATGGCCACCACAATGGGTTTGCGTTTGGATGGGCTGCTTGAAAAATCGCAGCCCATCAAACACGTTGCAGTCAGTTCAAGCGCGCCCAATGATCGAAGCCGTTGCCATGAGTTCCTCTAGCAGGGCCAAAGAAACTGCGCCAGACACACTGTAGGGGTCGAGTTCTGCGCGCTCGGAATATTTCAAGAGGATGCTGGTGTTGACGCGAGACACATCCACCTGCCCCATAGTCCAACCGCTAAAGCGGCGTTCAGAAATTTCTTCGTAGTGCAAAAGGACCACTTGTTTGTGACGTGCGTCTTTTTGGATGTGACCATACAAATCACTGACAGCCTCACGACCGCCTTCGATGGCTTGCAAAAAGATACCGCCGCCGTAAACCAAGATGCCCGTGATGCCAGTACTTGGATTGAATTGTCTGGACTGAGCCAAAATTGATTCAATGACATCGGGGTGAGGATCAACCGCGCGGCTTGCGTAAAGTAAACGAACCAACATGATCAGGCCTTTCTGGGAATCAATGACAAGAACTCACGGCGCAAATTGGCATCCTTGAGGAACACGCCGCGCATGACCGAGTTGATCATTTTGCTGTCCATGTCTTTGACGCCGCGCCAGCCCATGCAGAAGTGGCTGGCTTCCATCACGATGGCCAAGCCATCGGGCTGTGTTTTGCGTTGAATCAAGTCGGCCAACTGCACCACTGCTTCTTCTTGAATTTGAGGACGGCCCATGATCCATTCGGCCAGGCGGGCGTATTTGGAAAGACCAATGACGTTGGTGTGCTCATTGGGCATGACACCAATCCAAATTTGGCCAATGACGGGGCACAAATGGTGGCTACAAGCACTGCGAACTGTGATGGGGCCCACAATCATGAGCTCGTTCAAATGCTCTGCATTGGGAAATTCAGTGACTTCAGGGCTTTCAACGTAACGGCCCTTGAAAACTTCTTTCAAATACATTTTGGCCACACGACGCGCTGTGTCTTGGGTGTTGTGATCGTTTTTGGTATCGATCACCATGCTGTCCAAAACCGTTTGCATTTTTTGGCTGACCTCGTCCAATAAGTGATCAAGCTCACCAGGTTGAATGAACTCAGCAATGTTGTCGTTGGCGTTGAAGCGCTTGCGTGCTGCCAGGATGCGCTCGCGAATTTTGACGGACATCGGTGTACCGATGTCGTCTGCGGGCAATTGAGCGGGAGCTGTCATAAGCTTTTGAGAGAAAAAATCAAAATGCAATCCTACCAGTGATTGATGCCACTTTTCGCAGTACGGGCTTGAACTGCACAGCGTGGCCAAGCCTTGTTAGTATCGATTACCCGTTAACCAAATGGCAAACCTCATCAAGCCAAAGGCCACCCAATCCAGCGCCCTCAACAATTGCGACCGCTGTTTGAGGGTTTGCGGCATGATTCGAAGACTGTCGCCTTCAATGGCCTGCGTCAAAGCCTCGTGCAGTCGCTTGGCAAAAAGTCCGTCAGCCACCACCACATTGGCCTCACGGGCCAATAACAGACTGAACGGATCTAAGTTGGAGGAACCCACCGTGGCCCACGGCTTTTCATGGTGGGCATCGATCACAGCCACTTTGGCATGCAAAAAACTTTGGGTGTATTCGTATATTTCGATACCCGCGCCCAACATCTGCCTATAAACCGGACGTACCGCGTGGTACTGCATGAAATATTCGTAGCGCCCCTGCAACAACAACTGAACCTTCACGCCGCGTTGCGCGGCAAGCACCAGGGCCTGTCTTAACTTTTGACCTGGCAAAAAATAAGCGTTGGCAATCACAATTTCATGGCGTGCCGTACCAATCGCTTTCAAGTAGGCTTTTTCAATTTGGGTGCGATACAAAACGTTGTCTCTTAAAAGCAAGCCCGCTCTTGCGACCCATTTTTTCTCTGAGGTATGTGCACTTTGTAACCAAGGAAAATGCAAGCCTGCAGCTTTGAATGAGCTGAATGCCTCTGGAAAATTTTGTTGGCGAACATGCCTTACCGCTTGTAAGCGCCACCACAAACGCGTACAAGCTTCCTGCACCTGCTGCACCAGAGCACCTGTTGCACAAACTGCAAAATCGAAACGCGGCGCTTGCAATGGTCCGTATTGCGGGTCGTAAAGATCGTCCAAAATATTGATGCCGCCACAAAAAGCCACTTGGCCGTCAATGACGCACAACTTGCGGTGCAGTCTGCGCCATCGACTTGGAATGAGCAAACCCAAAGTACCCAAGGGTGAATAAATTCGCCATTCGACACCCGCTTTGTCAAAACGAATTCGCCAGTCATCGCTCAAGTGAGGGGTGCCTACACCATCCACCACCACCCAGACGCGAAGTCCACGAATACCTGCTCGCTCTAGGGCAGCGGCCACGTACGCACCTTCACCATGAAAGTTAAAGATGTACGTTTCAATTTGAATGTGCGAGCGCGCTGCATCGATGGCGCGAATCAGTTCAGGAAAAAACTCTGCGCTACCCTGAAGCAACTTGACTTGATGACCATCACGCAAGACGGGGTGATTTTTCATAAATCAAACAAAGCCACCAAAGGCAAATGATCGGACATGCGGTGCCACACTTTACCGTGCGGTACCAATTGACCGATGGGCTTCAAACCTTTGGCATAGACATGGTCCAATTGCACAATGGGCAATCTGGATGGGTACGTCAAGTGCTTGCCAGCCTGCCATTCATTCAAAGCTTGGAGATGCATCATGTTGGAAAGTCTGCTACCCCAATCATTGAAATCGCCCGCCACCAAGAGAGGGGCGTTTTCGGGAACTTCACGTTCGATGTACTGAAGCAATTGCTTAACCTGCCGTACACGACTGGCCGGAATTAAACCGAGGTGCACCACAATGACATGCACAAGGTGAACGGTTGAGGGCTGGTGAGAGCCTGCTGTCGCAGCATGTTCATGCCTTTGCCCTACTTGAATTTCCACATGCAACAAGCCGCGCTGCTCAAACCGATGGTCTGACATGTCTTCATGCCGGTGGGAAACCACGGGCCACCGCGACAACAGCGCATTGCCATGCTCGCCATGCTTGGTGATGGCATTGGTCTTGTAAATGGCCTCATAACCAGGCGGCGCCAAAAATTCAGCCTGTGGCATTTCCGGCCAATGCTTGAAATACTTTTCCTCACGGCGATGCACCTTGCGAACTTCTTGAAGACACACAATGTCAGCGTCCAATTGTTCTATGGCCAAGCCCAAATTGTAAATTTCTAAGCGCCGCGCTGGCCCTAAACCCTGTACACCCTTGTGGATGTTGTAGGTGGCCACCTTCAAAAAGGCAGATTTTTCAAGATGTCTCAAGGGCATGCTAGCCACCTTGGCAACATCAAAATGGCCTCTGCATTGGAAGGCGAAAAACAAGTGTCAGCGGCTTCTTGCCAGGGCATCCATTGAAACGCAGTGTGTTCATTGGGACTCAATTGAATGGGCAGACGAGAAGGCAATGCCAAACCAAACACACGTTCTGTGTTGTGCGTCACATCGGGCGGATAACGGTATCGCCAAGCTGGATAAATTTCATAGATATTTTCAAGCGCCCAGTCCGTCAAACAACACGCTGGGTCTAAGGCATTCAGGCCGGTCTCTTCCTGAACTTCTCTGATGGCGGTTTCGGTCCAGGTCTCTTCCTCAAAATCTTTGCTGCCCGTAACCGACTGCCAGGTACCGGCATCGGCTCGTCGAATGAGCAAGACTTCGGCCGTTGGGGTGTAGATCACCACCAAAACCGACTGAGGAATTTTGTAAGTTTGCGCATTCATGACCATCACATTCTGCATGATGTTGTTGGCTTCATCTGAGATTCAAGGCATTGCGGTCATTGCGCTCACAAACGCCTATGATCAGCCTATGCAAATATCACCCTCCAATTCGCCTGTGACAGGTACTACCTTGGCACCCATGACCCACATCACTTGGCAAGAAAACGGCCACCTCTGCGAGGACCCCTGGCGCAGCGAGAGAGGCGCACCTGCGCCCAAGCGTGTGGTTTTGGCCGATGACACCCTGAGTGCCGACAGCGCCTACCGATTGGCATGTGCGGGTACCGGCATGCTTTGGCGTGGCGATTTTCAAAATGCCCGCTTGCTGCTGCAAGCCCTGGCACGTCGGTGTGATGCGCCCAAAAAAGTTCGCAGAGCCTCCAAAACAAACCCTGAAGTTAGTCACACGCCGCAAGACAATTTTCATCTGCATCGCCAAGCCCAATCGCAACG
>CANKXC010000038.1 GCA_947487355.1 Comamonadaceae bacterium
CCAGTGCGGGATGCTAAGCATGACACGACGGTGTCAAAGTGTTCTCCTGCAAAGGCGTTGTGCGTCAGAGAATTTTGATCGGTCACATCGCCAGTTCGAAAGATAGCACCAGGCAGTCTGGCTTGCCAATCTTGAATAGTGAGTTGGCCATTGACACCTGCCTTGGGGCGAATGAAGCACACCACCTCGTGTCCTTCGCGCAGCAAAGATTTCACAGCGGCTTGCCCGATCGTGCCTGTTGCACCCAATGCCAAAACGCGTTGGCGTTGTGGTGCATCCAATGTCTTGTCAGTGGACATCTTTTTTGTGTTTTGCGCGAGCTTTCAAATCAGCACCATGGGCCAAGCCCGCTGTGATTAAAAATAAAGCCATGCCTGGCCAGAGACCTGGTGTGAGCGCACAGCGCAGTGCCAGCATGAGTGACAAGCCAGAGAGCACTGTGAGTAAAAAATCCTGAATTGCCAAACCACGACCTGTGATTTGGTGAAAGGCCCATAAAGCAGCAGTTTCTATCAGAATGAAGCCAATGGCAATGTCAACAACCAAAGGCGTTTGATAAATATCTTCGAGGCTCACACTTTTGCCATGCCCAACAAATGCGCCATGTCTTTCAAGAAAATGCGCACATGCGCCATGGGTTTTTTGCGTACCAATTTTTTATTCATGTATGACTCAAATGTGAGTTGCTGCACATCGCGATCTTCGCAAATTTTGACAAAGCGTTCGCGGCGCTTTTCACTGCTGTACCAGAACCATTGCATGATGCCCAACACGGTAAACACGGTACGGTGTTCTTTCATGAATTGTTTGCGCGCCATTTGCAAGTTTTTGGCGTCGCCAGTGTGCAATACTTTTTCTACTGCATAGGCTGCCAATTCGCCGCTGTACATGGCGTAGTAAATGCCTTCGCCTGAAGCGGGAGCCACCACACCAGCGGCATCGCCTGCCAACACCACATCACGGCCGTTGTCCCATTTCTTCAAAGGCTTCATGGGCAATGGCGCACCTTCGCGCCTAAGCACTTCGCTGTTGCCAAGGCCAGAGGCATTGCGCAATTCACCAACCGCATTGCGCAGAGAAAAACCTTTATCGGCACTTCCTGTGCCAATGCTCAAGGTGTCACCGTGTGGAAACACCCAGCCATAAAAGTCGGGTGAAAGCTTACCTTGGTAGTAAACATCGCAGCGTGTTCCGTCGTAGCCCGCAGGCTTGACGGCTGGCGCTTTCACAATCTCGTGGTACGCGAACACGTATTGCGTATCTGCTGCGCCTGTCACGCCGGCATGCCTTGCCAATTGTGACTTGGCGCCATCAGCACCAATGATGGTTCGCGCCTTCACCATCGCGGGCTTGCCGCCGCCACGTTGTTGGTGCTCACGTGCTTCAAAATGCAACACGCTAATACCGTCTTCGTCGCGCGTTAATTTCTCAAAGGTGCCAATGCGCCTCACAGCACCTGCACTGGCCGCGCGGACACGCAACCACTCGTCAAATTCTGCGCGATCAACCATGCCCACAAAACCGTTGTCGATTGGAATGTCAACGCCGTGGTTGCTGGGGGCAATCATGCGCGCAGACTGTGCTTTGGCCACCAGCAAATGGTCAGGGATGTCATAGTCTTTGATGAGACGCGGCGGAATGGCACCACCACAAGGTTTGATGCGGCCCGCCCTGTCGAGCAATAAGACCGAATGTCCTCGTTTAGCCAATGTATGCGCTGCTGTTGCGCCTGCTGGGCCGCCACCTACCACCACCACATCGAATGTTTCTATGGAGTCCATGACATCACCTTATGAAAGTAAACCGCGTAAAGCAAAGGCACTGACCATCATGCCCGCCACAAAAAATGGCACACCAAAACCGCTGTACCAAAGCGCACGTTGCATCACGCGCGTTAAAAAATAGTCCATCATCAAAAGCTGAACACCCAGCAAGACAGTCACTGCCAAAGCTTGGGCAGGACAGCCCCATGCAAAGAGCAAAATGATCACGATCACTTGCGGTAAGGCCATGAACCAACAGGCTACGCCAGCTGCCGATTGAACGCCCAGTTGCACTGGCAAAGAACGAACACCCATTTCACGGTCACCTTGTACCGCTTTGAAATCATTCAAGGTCATGATGCCGTGGGTGCCAATGCTGTACAAAAGGGCTAACAACAAGGACCGTTGATCGGGCATTTTTCCGCCGGCCATGACGGCTGCACCCGTGACCCAAGCAATGCCCTCATAGCTGATGCCGCATGCGGCATTGCCCCACCAACCGTTTTCTTTGAAGCGAAACGGTGGTGCGCTGTAAGCCCAAGCCAAGAGCAAGCCAACCACTGCTGCGCCAAAGCCCCAAGGGCCTAACAAACTAGCGACACACAATGAAACCAAGGTCCAGACAATGGCGATGTACAGCCCCCAGCGGCCTGGCATTCGGCCTGAGGGAATAGGACGTTGGGGTTCATTGATGGCATCGACATGCCGGTCAAACCAATCGTTGACAGCTTGACTGGTGGCGCAAACAAAAGGACCTGCCAAAGCAATGCCAATGATTGCCAATAGCCATTTGCCATCCATTGAGACCCCAGAGGCCACCACACCACAAGCAAACGCCCACATCGGCGGGAACCAAGTGATGGGTTTGAATAGCTCAGTGATTGCAGAAAGCTGGGGGAGGACCATAAGAAGTGTTTTTAACTTTGACACTCTGAGGTGTCAAGTTAAATTTACACATCCTATGGTTTACACCGACGGCGCTGTGGGTAAAGCGCCTAAATGTAAAAAGGCTAGGTTTAGGCCTCGGGCTCGTTCTCGGGAACGTTGATGCCAAAACGGCGCAGTTTGACATACAAGCTTTGGCGTGAAAGGCCAAGCATTTCTGCGGCAGATGATCGGTTATCGCCTGTGAGTTCAAGTGCCGCTTCGATGCACATTTGCTCAATCAGGTCGGTGGTTTCGCTCACAATGTCTTTGAGAGGAACACGGCCCACCAGCTCGGTCATTTGACCTTTTGATCGGAAAACATCGTTGCTAGACTTAGATTCTGATCCCAAGCGCAAACTGATGTCACGAATGGTGAATCCTAAGCAGGGTTGCTCGCCAGTTGAGACTGAGACCGCTGATATTTCGACTTCAGTGGCAGAGCCAAGATCGCCCCTCATGCGTGTTGCGAACAATCGGACAACGTCACGTTGTTTGAGATTGGACAACAAGACTTTCATGTCCACGCCAGCACGACCAAGCCAACGGTCGAGTGGTTCGCCTTGGACCAAGGCTTCATTGCTGACTTGGGCCAATTGCAAAAAGGAGCGATTGGCTGAAAGGACAACACCATTCAAGTCGGTGACCACCAATGCGTCGGGTGCACTCTCCATGACCTCAGTCAACAACTGACGCGTTTGGTTGTTGGCAGACATGGCTGGACGTGTCTGGTTTGGCAGCAGGCGAATAAGGAAGTGAGCCGACTTTTCTTGCCGAAACAGTGAAATGTGCGCCAAAACTTTGATGCCGCCTTGCGGCAAGGTTAGAGCGACAGGGGTAGATTGACCACTGGCGAGCAATTCTGCAAACGCTTTGCTCAAAGCATTAGAACTGGCTTTGTCCAAACTGGATGCAATAGACCAGCCCGATTTGTGCAGGTCACCACCTAACAGGTCAAAAGCCGCAGGGTTGCTGTCTTCCAACTTTTCAGTGTCTGCATTAAGAATAAGCATGGCCTCAGAGGAGACCTGAAACAACAAACGATAACGCGTCTCGACGTTTTTAAGGTGCCAGTAGTCGCGCTCCATGGCGCGTTGGGCATTTAGAACTTTTTGTTGAAGCGCAGCTTGGGGTCGCAAATCTCGGCCAAACGCCAATGCCCGAACACGGCCATCTTTTTGAGTGGAGGGCACCGTGATGACTGAATAAGACAAAGGCAGGTCAGTGCCGTTTTCAGCCCATTGGTTTAAGTGACGCCACTTGGTACTTTTGTCGCTGCCCATGTCTCTCAGCAAGGCGTTGACTTTGGTTCGGCTTTCTTCGGTAACAGTTTGATTCCAGGGTTTGCCAATCCAATGGGCCCGACCAATTTTGAGAAGCTCCTCGTTGGCAAATGCGGCGTCTTCAATGAGGCCTGCCTCGTCCATGACGAGCACCACGTCGGCTGTGGTGGTGATCAGGTTGGAGATGACATCGGCATCCAAATGACCCAAAAGAATTTGAGCATTTCCAAATCGCCCGGTCGATTGCTCCGATGCTGTTTGAAAACTGGTGTTCATATGGATTTTTTCACTAGGTTAAGTTAATAGGGTTAGATTAGGTAATGGCTTACGAGTTAGTTTGTATGTATTTTTGGACTAGGCTGGGCGCTAAGTTGGCATCCTGAACATAAAGATCTGCGCCAACCAGATTGACCTTGTCTGGGTTGACCGCAAAAAATGGACCTCCGACAATTATGCACAATTTGTGAGGACTGACCGTTTTTCGAATGTCCGAAATGCAATCTTGCAAGCGGTTAAAGCCCAGGCCTGTTGCCAAGGAAAATCCAACGGCGTCGTAGCGCTTGGCCTTGACTAAAAGGGCCGGATTGTCGGCGGCCGCAAAAGTACCCCCATCGACTGCCCAGCCATCGCGCTGGAAAAATTCGGCCACCATGGCCAATCCCAGTGTGTGCTGGTCGCCTGGCGATGGCATGAGCAAAATACTCAAGCCATTGGGCACATATTGTTTGTGCAACTCGCTCATGGAGGGCAATACGTGCAAAATTTTGTGCAGTTCGGCCAAGCCAAGAGTGACTTCAGTGAAGTCGCGTTCGTCATCTTCCCAAAGCTCGCCCAATTGCCTGGCAGCAGGTGCCAAGAGGTTTAAAAAGATAGATTCGATACTGACACCCTTGCCGCGGGCTTCATCAATCCAATGAAGGCCCTCAGCCTGCTTGCCTTCAAGCAAAAGATTGACAAAATTGGTCACATCCGTGGGCGTGATGCTGTAGGGAAGTATCAAATTAGGCATGGCACATTCTGTGGGCGTGCGATGCGCCATCATTAAACGTGGAATGATTTCATTTTGAATGGTGCGCGCCAAAACTGCCACAGTTGAACTGGTTGTGGGCACGGGAATGGGAGCAACACCCAGCGTGCCATCAAATCGGCTGTTGGCAGGCGCACCGAAACCGCGCCAATGCCCTTCATCCCTGTTTTCAGGGTAATGGGAGCCCTCGGCCCTGTTGCCATTGCTCTGATTTGAATTGTCCATTGTTGTCTCCAGCTTAATAGAAGAACATTGCGGAGCAGCGTGTTCGTTTATTTTTTTTACTCTTTTACGCCTTGAATTGACTTAGGTCAAAGCTTATTTTTATCCTACTAAATTAGTCGGGAATATATCTTTATGTAACTAAGTATTTACGTCAATCTAAGTTGACAATTTTCAAAAGAGGGAATAAATTGCCCTTATGTCTGAAAAAACATCAACTTTTAAAACCACAAACGGAAATAAGGTCATGGCGCGTCGACCGCTTTACACGCCAGAAGAGCGAATTCGCCGAGACAACACCTACTGGACTTTTGTGCAAGGGTTGTTGGCGCCCATTCAATTTTTCATTTTCTTGGGAAGCCTTGGTTTTGTTTTGAGATTTTTGTTGACTGGTGAGGGCCTCGAAATTGCAAATGAGAGCGTAGTGGTCAAAACCTTGGCCTTGTACACCATCATGATCACAGGCTGCATTTGGGAAAAAGTGGTCTTTGGACGGTACTTGTTTGCCCCAGCATTTTTTTGGGAAGACGTCTTCAGCATGCTGGTGCTGGCACTTCACACAGCTTATTTGTACGCCACCTTCACCCAAAAATTGCAAGGTGTTGAGTTGATGTATTTGGCATTGGCCGCCTATGCCACCTATGTGGTAAACGCTGGGCAATTTATCCTTAAATTGCGGGCCGCACGCTTAGACCAAGAAGCCAAAGTGCGCGAAGCAGCTGCGGTCAAACATCAAGGGTATGAAGGGGTGCCAGCATGAGCGTGGTCAGCTTTCCCGTGCCAGTCAAAACGGCAGGCGGTTGCAGCGATGCACCCGTGCTGCGTGAACGCGGACAACATGAGGTTTTCTGCGGTCTAACGGGCATCATTTGGTTGCACAGAAAAATTCAGGATGCCTTCTTTTTGGTGGTGGGCTCACGCACTTGCGCACATTTGATTCAGTCAGCCGCTGGCGTGATGATTTTTGCAGAACCTCGCTTTGCAACGGCCATCATTGACGAACGCGATTTGGCAGGCCTGTCCGATGCCAATACAGAGCTTGATCGAGTGGTCAATCAATTGCTAGCCAGGCGTCCCGAGATCAAGCTGCTGTTCTTGGTGGGCTCATGCCCATCAGAGGTGATTAAGCTTGATTTATCTCGCGCAGCCTCCAGACTATCTGCGCAACAAGCATCGTCTGTCCGCGTGCTCAATTATTCTGGCAGTGGCATCGAAACCACATTCACACAAGGCGAAGATGCTTGTTTGGCATCGATGGTGCCGGGTCTCCCAAATGCTGCCGCCGATGCGGCACAAGAGTTGGTCATTGTGGGGACTCTGGCTGATGTGGTGGAAGACCAGTTTGTGCGCATTCTGAATCACATGGGCATTGAGCGCGTTCGCTTCTTTCCGCCGCGTCGTGCAGACGATCAGGCACCCATCGGACCTGGCACACGTTTGTTGTTGGCACAACCTTTCTTGGCAGATACAGCACGTGCTTTGCAAGAGCGTGGTGCTAGTTTGTTGGCGGCACCATTTCCGCTGGGCATTGAGGGCACAACGGCTTGGTTGCAATCTGCTGCGCATGCATTCAATGTCTCCCAAGATCGCTTTGATGCAGCCGTTGCAGCACCGACAGCCAGAGCCACAGCCTCCTTGTCACGTGCCAAGTTGCATTTGGAAGGCAAAAGTATTTTCTTTTTCCCCGACTCGCAACTTGAAATTCCTCTGGCGCGGTTTTTATCGCGCGAACTGGGTATGAAATTGTTGGAAGTGGGCACGCCCTATTTACACCGTCAACACATGGCCATGGAGTTGGCCATGTTGCCAGAAGGCACATTTTTGTCAGAAGGTCAGCACGTCGAAAAGCAACTTGATCGTTGCCGTGCTTTGCGCCCCGACATGGTGGTGTGTGGCTTGGGCTTGGCCAATCCTTTGGAGTCTGAGGGCATGACCACCAAGTGGGCCATCGAGTTGGTGTTCACGCCCATTCAAGGCTTTGACCAAGCGGGCGATTTGGCCGAACTCTTCACACGACCTTTAGTGCGCAGAATGCGCCTTGCCGCTTGAAGGAACCAGAGCCATGCAACTCACACTCTGGACTTACGAAGGACCTCCTCATGTGGGCGCGATGCGCATCGCCACCGCCATGGAAGATGTGCATTACGTGTTGCATGCGCCGCAGGGCGATACCTACGCAGATTTGTTGTTCACCATGATTGAGCGTTTGCAAAAGCGCCCGCCAGTGACCTACACCACTTTTCAAGCGCGTGATTTGGGTGGCGACACCGCAGAATTGTTCAAAAATGCAGCGCGCGAAGCCTATGAACGCTTTTTGCCCAAAGCCATGTTG
This sequence comes from Comamonadaceae bacterium, assembly GCA_947487355.1. Classification (GTDB taxonomy): domain Bacteria; phylum Pseudomonadota; class Gammaproteobacteria; order Burkholderiales; family Burkholderiaceae_C; genus Limnohabitans_A. Next base: position 7,552 of record CANKXC010000038.1, read on the forward strand.
GTGGGAGCTTCTTGCACCGCCGAGTTGATTCAAGACGATCCAGGTGGTTTGTGCAAAGCGCTCAACTTGCCGGTGCCTGTGGTGGCTTTGGAATTACCTTCTTATCAGCGCAAAGAAAACTGGGGCGCTTCCGAAACTTTTTATCAATTGGTTCGCAATTTGGCATTGCCAGCGGATCAAATTGAAAAGACCCAAAGCAGCAAACCGCGCTGCAATATCTTAGGCCCTGCCGCCTTGGGTTTTAGGCACCGTGACGATCTCACAGAAATTCGCAAATTGCTGACCGACATGGGCATTGAGATCAATGTGGTTGCGCCTTTATCGGCTACACCTGCAGACTTAGCCCGCTTGGCAGATGCGCAGTTCAATGTGGTGCTTTATCCTGAAATTGCCAATTTGAGCGCTCAGTGGTTGCAACGTCAATTTGGTCAAGCGTTTACCAAAACCATTCCAATTGGTACCGGTGCTACACGTGACTTTGTTCGTGAAGTGGCGCAACTGGCTGGACTTGATCCTGAGGCTGCATTGGCTAAAGCTGAATCGCGCGCTGCTTGGTATGCGCGCTCCGTTGATTCCACATACCTCACCAACAAGCGCGTGTTTGTATTTGGCGATGCCACGCACGCAGTGGCGGCGGCCAAAGTGGCTGCCGACGAGATGGGCTTTACGGTAGTTGGCATTGGCACCTATAGCCGTGAATTTGCCCGAGAGGTGCGTGAAGCCGCTAAGCTGTATGGCGTAGAAGCTTTGATCAGCGACGACTACTTAGAGATTGAAGCGCGCATTGCCGAACTGAATCCAGAGTTGGTATTGGGCACCCAAATGGAGCGTCACATTGCCAAGCGTTTGGGCGTTCCTTGCGCAGTAATCTCAGCCCCTGTGCATGTGCAAGATTTTCCAGCACGCTATTCACCCCAGATGGGATTTGAAGGTGCCAATGTGTTGTTTGACACATGGGTTCACCCATTGATGATGGGTTTGGAAGAGCACCTTATTGGCATGTTCCGCGGCGACTCAGAATTTCATGAAGATGCAGCACCCTCCCATTTGGGTGGCGGCGTGCATGTTCAAACTGTTCAAGCAGCAAGCGCTGCAACAACGGCTTTGACATCAAGTGTGCAAGAACAAATTGAGGCACCTGCACTGAGTCAGGGTGCCGCTCAGAGTACACCCAGCATCCTTATTGCAGCATGGGATGCCGGCGCAGAAAAAGAACTCAAAAAAATACCATTTTTCGTTCGCGGCAAGGCCCGTCGAAACACTGAAAAATATGCCATTGAACGCGGCGTGACTTTGATCACGACGGAGACACTGTATGAATCTAAAGCTTACTACTCACAGTCCTAAGCTGAACATACGTGACACCACACCCATCAAAATGGTGGTGGTGACCATGGACACGCACTTTGCGAGTTCGTTCAACCGTGCCAACGCGCAATTGAAGCGTGATTTTCCGGGCCTAACTTGGAGCCTGCACGCAGCCTCTGAATACACTGGGAACGACGCGCTGATTGCCAAATGCAAAGCGGACATTGCTTCTGCCGACATTGTGCTTTGCGGCATGCTGTTCTTGGAAGATCACTTCCTGCCCATTTTGGACGACTTGCGTGCACGTCGCATGAACTGCGATGCCATGGTTTGCATGGCCAGTGCCACCGAAGTGACGCAGCTCACACGGTTCGGTCAATTTGACATGAGCAAGCCCGCCAGCGGCCCTATGGCGTTGTTGAAAAAACTCCGTGGCGGTGGTGGCAAAGACAAGCCTGCAACAGGCGGTGCTGCACAAATGAAAATGCTGCGTCGCTTGCCTCAGCTGCTTCGCTTTATTCCAGGCACAGCCCAAGACGTACGCGCCTACTTCATCACCTTGCAATATTGGTTGGGTGGCTCAGACGACAATGTGTTGAACATGGTTCGCCACCTGGTTGACCGTGGCGCCAATGGTCCTCGCAAATCATTGCGTGGCAAGGTCAAGGTTGAAGCACCTGTTGACTATCCTGAGGTGGGTGTCTATCACCCCCGTATGGTCGGAAGATTCAGTGAAGATGCCAATGCGTTGCCATTGCCGGCAGCCTTGCCAATAAAAGGCACTGTGGGTGTTTTGCTGCTGCGCTCCTATTTACTGTCGGGTAATGCAGGTCACTATGACGGCGTAATTGCAGCGCTCGAGGCCAAAGGACTGCGTGTGATTCCGGCATTTGCGGCCGGCCTAGACTCCCGTCCTGCCATTGACGAATTTTTCATGAAAAATGGCCAAGTGTCTGTGGATGCTGTGGTGTCGCTCAGTGGTTTCTCGCTGGTCGGCGGCCCTGCTTATAACGACGCAAAGGCTGCTGAAGAAGTGTTGGCCAAGCTCGATGTGCCTTACGTGGCCGCACACCCTGTTGAATTTCAAACACTTGACCAATGGGGTGGTTCAGACCGCGGGTTGTTGCCGGTAGAAAGCACCATCATGGTGGCAATCCCCGAGCTTGATGGATCGACCAGCCCTATGGTGTTTGGAGGACGTCCGGGTGCTGCAGGTGTAACTTGTCATGGCTGTCACCATGCTTGTACTTTTGGTGAAAGCAATACTGCACAAGACATGCACTCTTGCCCAGAGCGCGCCATCATGTTGGCAGCCAGGGTCAGCAAAATGGTGGCATTGAAACGCAGTGAACGCAAAGATCGCAACGTTGCCATTGTGCTGTTCAACTTCCCACCCAATGCCGGCAATATCGGCACTGCTGCATTCTTGTCAGTTTTTGAGTCTTTGTGGCACACACTGACTGCGATGAAGGCTCAAGGTTACCAACTGGATGTGCCAGCCAGTGTGGACGAATTGCGTGATGCCTTGTTGTATGGCAATGCGGCACAACATGGCGCAGATGCCAATGTGCATGCTTTGATTTCTGCTGACGATCACGTCAAGCGTGAGCGCTGGTTGAAAGAGATTGAAGCGCAGTGGGGCCCAGCGCCTGGCCGTCAATTGAGCAACGGCAGTTCAATTTTTGTTTTGGGCAAGAAGTTCGGCAATGTGCTGGTCAGTGTGCAGCCTTCGTTTGGCTATGAAGGCGACCCCATGCGCTTGTTGTTTGAGAAAGGTTTGGCACCCACGCACGCTTTCTCAGCCTTCTATCGCTTCTTGCGCGAAGATTTCAAAGCGCATGCGGTCCTTCACTTTGGCACGCATGGCGCACTCGAATTCATGCCTGGCAAACAGTCTGGTATGAGCGGCACATGCTGGCCCGATCGCTTAATTGACGACTTGCCCAATGTGTATTTGTACGCCTCCAACAATCCTTCAGAAGGCGCTATTGCCAAGCGTCGTTCTGGTGCAACTTTAATCAGCTACCTCACACCGCCCATCACTCAAGCTGGTTTGTACAAAGGTTTGAATGAGTTGAAGTCATCGCTTGAGCGTTGGCGCTCTCTCGAAGGTGGTAACAGCGAGCGTATCGACCTGGCAGCGATCATTCAGGCGCAAGCTGCAGAACTTGATTTGGTGCCTGCAAATCCTGCTTGGGATCCGGTCATCATGGGCGCAGCCTTGGACCAAAAAGTGAAGCGTCTGGGCGAAGAAATGCTCGAGCTTGAATACACCTTGATTCCACATGGCTTGCATGTGGCGGGCCTCGCGCCAAGCCCTGCTCAGCAGGTTGACATGTTGCTGGCCATGGCTGAAGCCAATCACGGCACCCAGCTGGAGCGTGCTTCCGTTGAGGCTTTGGTAGCAGGTCATTCGCCTGAGGCAGCTTTGAAGGCCGCTGGCTTGAATCGCGACCACGCCAGCCTAGATGTGTTGCGTGAATTGGTGGAGCCGCAGGCCCATCTGGCCGTTGACACGGAAGTGTCCGCCATACTGCGCGCTTTAGACGCCTGCTACATTCGGCCTGCGCCTGGCGGCGATATTTTGCGCACGCCCGCTGTGTTGCCCACAGGGCGCAACATTCACGGTTTTGACCCCTTCAGAATTCCAAGTACCTTGGCGGTTAAAGATGGCAAAGCTCAAGCGCAGTTGCTCATTGACCGCCACTGTGCAGATGGCAACCCCTTGCCGGAATCCATTGCCATGGTGCTGTGGGGCAGCGACAACCTGAAGAACGAAGGTGCACCCATTGCACAAGCGCTGGCCTTGATGGGCGCCATGCCTCGCTTTGACAGTTATGGCCGAATTGCCGGTGCCAGCCTCATTCCTTTGGAAGAATTAGGACGCCCCCGCATTGATGTGATCATGACTTTGTCCGGTATCTTCCGCGATCTCATGCCCTTGCAAATCAAGCTCTTGGCCGAAGCCGCTTATCTGGCCGCTTCCGCGGATGAGCCGCTGGAGATGAACTGGATTCGCAAACATGCGTTGGCATATCAGCAAGAACACGGCTGCAGTTTAGAAACTGCGTCTTTGCGGGTCTATGGCAATGCAGAAGGTGCCTACGGCTCCAATGTGAACAACTTGGTGGAGAGCAGTCGCTGGGAAGACGAAGGCGAACTGGCCGAAACTTACAAACGTCGCAAAGGTTTTGCCTATGGCCGCACAGGCCGCGCAGTTCAGCAAACGGCCCTCTTGCAAACCGCATTGGCCGATGTCCAACTCACCTACCAAAACTTGGACTCTGTTGAGTTGGGCGTGACGACAGTTGACAACTACTTTGACACTTTGGGCGGTATCACACAAGCGGTCAAAATGGCCAAGGGTGGCAAAACACCCCCTGTCTACATTGGCGATCAAACCAAGGGCAA
>CANKXC010000039.1 GCA_947487355.1 Comamonadaceae bacterium
AGCACCGTGGTGTGATCGCGGCCGCCAAACAATTCGCCAATTTCGGGCAAGCTTTTTTGGGTCAATTCCTTGGCAAGATACATGGCAATTTGGCGCGGCCGCGCAATGCTGGCGGGGCGCTTCTTGGAATACATGTCGGCAACCTTGATTTTGTAGTAATCGGCCACCGTTTTTTGGATGTTTTCCATACTAATTTGTCGGTTTTGGATAGACAACAAGTCGCGCAGGGCTTCGCGCGCCAGCTGAATGGAGATTTCTTTCTGGTTGAAGCGCGAATAGGCCAAGATTTTACGCAAAGCGCCTTCCAGTTCGCGCACATTGGAGCGCACGTTTTTGGCCACAAAGAAAGCCACTTCTTCGGGCATGACGCTGCCCTCACTGATGGCTTTGTTGATGAGAATGGCCACCCGCATTTCAAGCTCTGGGGGCTCAATGGCCACAGTGAGCCCTGAATCAAAGCGGGAAACTAAGCGCTCGTGAATGTCTGCCAGACCCTTGGGATAGGTGTCGCTGGTCATGACAATGTGTGACTTTTTGGCCAGCAAGGCCTCAAAGGCATTGAAAAACTCTTCTTGGGTGCGGTCTTTGTTGGCAAAGAACTGCACATCGTCGATCAAGAGCAAGTCGAGTGAGTGATACCGGTTTTTGAACTCGTCAAACGTCTTGCGTTGGTAGGCTTTAACCACATCGGACACAAATTGTTCAGCGTGGATGTAGAGAACTTTGGCATCAGGCCGATCGGCCAACAGTTTGTTACCCACTGCATGCACCAAATGGGTCTTGCCTAAGCCAACACCTCCGTAGATAAACAAGGGGTTGTAAAGATGTCCAGGCATAGTGGCCACATGCATGGCTGCTGCACGCGCCATGCGGTTGGCCGAACCCTCGACCAGTGTGTCAAATGTCAGCGCGGTATTGAGTCGGTGGCGCTTGGCATCGGCTTGCGCATCTTCCGCGGGATCAACAAATTCAGGCCGCGCCTCAAGGGCAGTCTTGGCCATAGAAAAGGCCGTCTTTCCTTGAACTTCTCTGGTAGCAAGCGCTAACTCAATTTGAATTTTTTGACCATGCAATCTGGACAAAACATCGGCCAGTTTGGCGCTGTACTGGGCACGAATCCAATCTAATTTAAACCGATTGGCAACAAACAAAGTGACCTTCGAAAAGTCGTTTGAAACTTGCGCTGTGAGTGGCTTAATCCAAGTGTTGAATTGTTGCTCAGGCAGCTCTTGCGCCAATTCATCGAGGCAAACTTGCCACAGCGCTTGGCCTGCTTCGTCTGCGTCGGTAGGGTGCTGTCCACTGCTCATTGCAATGCACCTTTGTTGTGGACAGATGGAAGATTCATGCGGTTTAAAAGTAACTTTATCAAGAGTTTATCCACATGCAAAACATGTAGCTTTTAGGCATCATAAACCAGAAATTTAAAACGGTCACATGGTTTTATTCAATGCAAAAGTTGAAAGTAAGGGCGCCAAGGGTTTACCAAGGCCTGAAAGTTTGCGATAATCGCCGGCTTTCCCCAAAAAAATTGACTGACTCAAATGAAACGCACTTACCAACCCTCTAAGACACGCCGCGCACGTACACACGGCTTTTTGGTTCGCATGAAAACCCGTGGTGGCCGTGCCGTGATCAACGCACGCCGCGCCAAGGGCCGTAAACGCCTGGCCGCTTAAGCCTAGCCCTCAAATGGCTTGGCTGCTGAGCAAATCAATGCTTCGGCAGTGGTGTGCAGCGCTTAAAAACACGACCCCAGTTCCAAGCCGCCCTTTCCGGCGGCACGGTTTCTCGCACGCCCCATTTTGCTTTGCATCGCTTAAATCTGCTTGATTCTCAGCCTTTGGCTGACTCGCAAGCGCCGCAAGAGCCCCTCCCCGGCGCCACTAGCGCACTGTTTCAATCGCAGGAAGTTTGGCTGGGTGCCATGGTGCCCAAGCGGTGGGCCAGACGCGCCGTCACTCGCAATACCATCAAGCGTCAAATCTACGCCATCAGTGCGGCATTTGAAGTCCGCTTGCCATGCGCTGCCCACGTGGTTCGCTTGCGCTCAGAGTTTGACCGGCGGCAATTCGTCAGTGCCACATCGCCCTTGCTCAAACAGGCTGTTCGCCTTGAACTTGAGCAATTGTTTGAGCGCGCAGCGCAACAGCCATGATGCAAAAGCTATTGATCGGTCTTGTGAAAGGTTATCGCCTTTTCCTCAGCCCTTGGTTAGGATCGTCATGTCGGTTTGAGCCCACCTGTTCTGTGTATGCCCTAGATGCCTTAAAGCAACACGGCGCAGGCGTTGGCAGCTATCTCACCCTCAAACGCCTTGGCCGTTGTCACCCATGGTGCAACGGTGGCCACGATCCTGTGCCCGAAAAAGCACCCCAGTGGCTTTCGCGTTTATTGCACCACCCGTTAACTCATCCCTCTTCGAAGAAGTCTTCATGAACGATATCCGCCGCACCTTTTTATGGGTCATTTTTGGCTTCTCCATGGTTCTCCTTTGGGACCAATGGCAAATTTACAACGGCCACAAAGCCACCTTCTTCCCTAAACCAGTTGTTGCAAACGCTGAAAATACGGCCGCCAGCAGCACGCCCGCTGCTGCTAGCTCAGTGCCCACAGCAAGCAGCTCAGCAACTTCAACTGCGGCAGGACCGTCAGAAGTCCCCAGCAGCTCGGCAGCAAGCAACGCGCCAACAACGAGCCGCGAACGCATTGATGTCAGCACCGATGTTTTAAAGCTCCGATTTGACACAGAAGGCGGTACGCTTTTGTTCGCCGAGTTCTTGAAGTTTGGCGACTTGGTTGACAGCAAAAAACCCTTTGTTTTGCTGGACGAAAGCAAGGCTCGCGTTTATGTTGCTCAAACAGGTTTGATCGGCGGCGCGTTTGCATCGCACAAAACCCCCATGAAATTCACAGGGGAAAGCACCCTGAAAGAGGGAAAAAACGAATTGGTTCTTAATTTTGAATCCGCCGATGTTGGCGGTTTGAAATTGGTCAAAACCTACACCTTAACCCGCGGCAGCTATGCCATCAAGGTCAATCACCAAGTGCTCAACACTGGCAATGCCGCTGTCTCTCCACAGCTCTATGTTCAGTTGGTGCGAGATGGCAACAAGCCCGAAGGTGAGTCAGCGTTTTACTCAACCTTCACTGGCCCTGCGGTTTACACAGAAGCCAAAAAGTACCAAAAAATTGAGTTCACTGACATCGAAAAGGGCAAAGCTGAATTTGAAAAGAATGCACCACAAGGCTATGTCGCCATGGTGCAGCATTACTTTGCATCGGCCTGGGTTTTGCCAGCCAATACGGTGCGCGAGAATTTTGCCCGCAAGGTCGACACCAACCTTTACTCAGTGGGCATGATTACGCCCTTCAGCGAAGTAGCGCCCGGTCAGACCAAAGCACTCGAGGCCACTTTGTTTGTGGGCCCTCAAGAAGAAAAAATGTTGGAAGCGCTGGCACCCGGTTTAGAGCTGGTCAAAGACTATGGCTGGCTCACGGTCTTGGCCAAACCTTTGTACTGGTTGCTCGATCGCTTGTTTGGCTTCCTGCAAAACTGGGGCTGGGCCATTGTGGCTTTGGTCTTCTTGCTCAAGTTGGCTTTTTACTGGCTCAATGCTAAAGCTTACGCCAGCATGGCCAAGATGAAGGCCATCAATCCGAAAATCATGGAAATGCGTGAGCGTCTCAAAGACAACCCGCAGCAAATGCAGCAAGAGATGATGCGCATTTACCGCGAAGAGAAGGTCAATCCCATGGGCGGTTGTTTCCCCATCATGGTCCAGATTCCTGTTTTCATTGCCTTGTACTGGGTGTTGCTGTCTTCTGTTGAAATGCGCAACGCGCCATGGATTGGTTGGATTCAAGATTTGTCTGCGCCCGACCCCTACTTCATCTTGCCAGTGGTCATGACGCTGTCGACATTGCTGCAAACAGCTCTGAACCCCGCGCCGCCCGATCCGATGCAAGCCAAGTTGATGTGGTACATGCCGCTCATCTTCAGTGTGATGTTCTTCTTCTTCCCATCTGGCTTGGTGCTGTATTGGATCACCAACAACATTTTGTCCATTGCTCAGCAATGGGTCATTAACACGCGCATGGGTGTACCGCCACAGTTCAATCTGCCAAAATTCAAATGAGTGCGTCTCGTTCTAATTTAAATTGAACTTCTCAGGGCCGCTCATGCGGCCCTGTTGCATTGAGACTATTTTTTTACTTGCCCAATTAACGCCATGCTGTCCCGTCATCAAGATCCCATCATTGCCATCGCAACGGCGCCTGGCCGAGGAGCAGTGGGCATCGTGCGTGTGTCAGGTCCCCAGCTGAAAGTCTGGGCCGATGCCCTTTGCGGCAAAACACTGAAGGCACGTCAAGCGCACTACTTGCCATTCAATGACAATAAGGGCGAACCCATTGACCAAGGCTTGGCCATCTTTTTTCCAGGGCCCCACTCCTACACGGGCGAAGATGTTTTGGAGCTTCAAGCGCACGGTGGGCCTGTGGTTTTGCAACTGCTGTTGTCCCGATGCTTGGAAGCCGCGAGTCAAATCAACATCGACACCGGTTCTGCTTTTTTATCGGGTCTCCGCTTGGCTGCGCCAGGTGAATTTACGCAGCGGGCTTTTCTGAACGACAAAATTGATTTGGCGCAAGCCGAGGCCATTGCCGATTTGATCGATGCCTCCACGGGCGCTGCGGCCCGCAGTGCCAGTCGATCCTTGGCTGGCGATTTCTCCAAAGAGATTCACGTGCTACGGGATGGGCTGATTCATTTGCGCATGCTGGTGGAAGCCACTTTGGATTTCCCAGAAGAAGAGATTGATTTCCTGCAAAAGGCCGATGCACAAGGTCAGCTTGATCGACTTCAAGCACAGCTCATCAAAGTCTTAGCGCGCACGCAGCAGGGCGCTTTGCTGCGTGAGGGCATCAAGGTGGTCATCGCGGGTCAACCCAATGCGGGTAAAAGCTCTTTGCTCAATGCTTTGGCAGGCGCAGAGTTGGCCATCGTCACGCCCATTGCGGGCACCACGCGCGATGTGGTGCAACAAACCATTCAAATTGAGGGTGTCCCCGTTCATGTCATTGACACCGCGGGTCTGCGTGAGGGCGAGGGCATTGATGCCGTTGAAAAAATTGGCATTCAACGGGCCTGGGAACAAATTGCTGCCGCCGACGCTGTTTTGTTTTTGCACGACCTGACTCGCCAGCATCTGCCCGACTATGTTCTAGCCGACGCACAAATTCAAGAGACACTCACACAGCAAGTGCCGCAGGGCGTGAGTTTGCTGCATGTTTGGAACAAGTGCGATATTGCCAACCAAAACCCATTGACATTGCGCAGCGGTGATACAAGTACCGCCATTGATTTGTCCGCTAAAACAGGACAAGGCATTGATCAGCTTCGCGCAAAATTATTGGAAGCTGCTGGCTGGCAACCTGTCACCGAAGGTTTGTATTTGGCCCGTGCACGGCATGTACAAGCCCTGCAACGTGTGCAATCGCATCTAGAGTGGGCGGATTTGCATTTGCGTGCGCAAGCGCAATCACTCGACCTGTTGGCCGAAGAGTTGCGCTTGTCACAAAGCGCATTGAACGAAATCACTGGCGAGTTCAGCGCCGACGATTTACTGGGCGTCATTTTCTCCAGTTTCTGCATCGGAAAATAAACGCATGGCCGCTAAAAATCCCATCGATCGGCCCGCGCCGCAAAGTCCCAAATCATTGAGTGGGCTGATTCCATTTCTCAAACCCTATCGCCTCCAAATTGGTTTGGCCTTGGTCTTTTTAGTTTTGGCGGCAGCTTCGACATTGGTATTTCCAATTGCACTTCGGCAACTGATTGACAACGGCCTGCAGCACCCCGATCCTGGCGCACAAGCCATGGCACTGCGCGGCAACTTCCTCATGTTGTTTGGCGTTGCTGTGGCGCTGGGTTTGTTTTCAGCTGCCCGATTCTTCACCGTCAGTTGGTTGGGCGAACGCGTCACCACCGATTTGCGCAACGCTGTGTACGGCCACGTTTTAAAACAGAGCCCAGCATTTTTTGAAACCACGCCCACTGGCGAAGTCATCAGCCGCTTGGTAGCAGACACCACCTTGGTTCAAACGGTCGTGGGCAGTTCACTTTCAATGGGCCTGCGAAATGCCGTCATGGGCATTGGTGCTTTGGGCATGCTGGTTTGGGCCCATCCAACCGTCATGCTGCAACTGGTTGTGACGGTGGTTTTGGTGGTGTGGCCAGCCACCCTGTACGGCCGCCGCGTCAGGCGTCTGTCGCGCGCCAGTCAAGACCGCGTGGCCGACAGCAGCAGCATTGCCACAGAAATACTGAACGCCATGTCTGTGGTTCAAAGTTACACCGCCGAAGACCGAGAGTCGCAACGCTTTGCAACAGCCACAGAGCAAGGTTTTCAAACGGCCATTCGCAGAACCCGTGCGCGCTCGGTGTTGGTGGCCTTCATCATCATTGCCAATGCCGCATTTTTATTGTGGGGCTTGTACCAAGGCACGCAAGCTGTGTTGGCCGGCGACCTAACTGCAGGCCAGTTGGGCCAAGCTGTTTTGTATGTGATTATTTTTGCAGGCGCTGTGGCTGTCTTGGGCGAAACCTATGGTGACATGCTCAGAGCCGCTGGTGCCACCGAGCGTTTGATGGAATTGCTGGGCAGCATATCGCCGGTTCAGTCACCCGCGCACCCCGTGGTCTCGCGTCCTCCCAGCACGGGCAGTACGCTTCAATTTGAAGGTCTTCAGTTTCACTACCCATCGCGGCCTTCGCAAATGGCGCTACAAGATTTTTCGGTTGAAGTTCAAGCTGGGCAAACGGTGGCTTTGGTGGGGCCTAGCGGTGCCGGCAAAACAACCTTGTTTGCGCTTTTGCTGCGTTACTACGATCCACAACAAGGTCAGGTTTTATTGGATGGCATTCCCATTCAAAACCTCAGCTTGCACGATTTGCGACAGCGCATTGGCATCGTGCCGCAAGAGCCTGTTTTGTTTTCCAACAGCGCATTAGAAAACATTCGCTACGGCAAACCCGACGCCACGGATGAAGAAGTTCACGCTGCCGCTGTTGCCGCATTTGCCGACGAATTCATTGTCGATTTACCAGATGGCTACAACACCTTTTTGGGCGAGCGTGGGGTGCGTTTGTCGGGCGGGCAACGGCAGCGCATTGCAATTGCGCGGGCCATGCTGAAGAATCCACCGCTGCTGCTCTTAGACGAAGCTACCAGTGCTTTGGATGCGCACAGTGAGCGCATGGTGCAAGCTGCGCTTGAGTCTGCCATGCGCGGCCGAACCACCTTGGTGATTGCACACCGCTTGGCCACTGTTCAAAAAGCCGACAATATTTTGGTGCTCGAGCATGGCCGCTTGGTGGAGCAGGGCAAGCATGCCGAGTTGGTGCAGCTAGGCGGTGTGTATGCTGGATTGGCTGCGCTTCAATTCAATGCCCCTCAAAGTCCACCAAGGTAAACAGCGGTAGGCCGGCTTCTTTGAGTTTGGCCGAGCCGCCCAGTTCTGGCAGGTCCACAATGGCGGCTCCTTCAATCACTTCTGCGCCCAGTTTTTCTAGCAATTTCATGCCGGCCATCATGGTGCCGCCTGTTGCAATCAAGTCGTCAATGAGCAGTACACGCTGACCGCGCTGAACAGCATCGGTGTGCAATTCAACAGTGGCCGTGCCATATTCCAATTCGTAAGTTTCCTCGACTGTTGTAAAGGGCAGCTTGCCTTTTTTGCGAATGGGTACAAAACCAACATTCAACTCATAGGCTACCACCGCCCCCAAAATAAAACCTCGCGCATCAAGCCCTGCCACCACATCAGGCCGCATGGCGGGCGTCATGTAACGGTGCACAAAGGCATCAATCAAAATGCGAAAAACACGCGGGTTTTGCAACAAAGGGGTGATGTCTCGAAACTGGACACCTGCTACCGGCCAGTCTGGTACCGTACGAATATTGCTTTTCAAATAATCATTCACTGACAAAGGCACTTCGGCCCCAACTTCGCGCATTGCTTTGACTCCCTGGTGGTATTTGCGGCTTGCCTGTCATCATAGTCACGCTTTGCGCCATCCCTCGTTAAAATACGCTCATGACCTTCAATCCCGATCAAGCCCTCCAACTCGCTCGCGAGACTTTGGACATTGAAGCTGAGGCCCTGATGGGACTCAAATCTCGGCTCGACGCGCGCTTTTCTCAAGCCGTCCAAATGATGTTGGATGTCCAAGGCCGTGTGGTGGTGACTGGCATGGGCAAAAGCGGACACATCGGCTCCAAAATAGCCGCCACCTTGGCTTCAACGGGCACACCCGCCATGTTTGTTCATCCCGGCGAAGCCAGCCACGGCGATCTGGGCATGATCAAAGCCATTGACGTGGTCTTGGCCATCTCTAACAGTGGCGAAAGCGACGAATTGGTGTCGATCTTGCCCGTCCTCAAACGCTTGGGCGTACCACTCATTGCCATGACAGGCGGCTTGACGTCGGCCTTGGCGCTACACGCAGATGTCGTTTTAGACAGCAGTGTCAGCAAGGAAGCTTGCCCGCTCAATTTGGCACCCACCGCCAGTACCACAGCCCAACTGGCATTGGGTGATGCCTTGGCCGTGGCCTTGCTAGACGCGCGTGGTTTTAAAGCCGAAGACTTTGCACGCTCGCACCCTGGCGGCTCTTTAGGCAGGCGCCTTTTGACGCATGTCAGCGATGTCATGCGCAAAGACGATCAAGTGCCCAGCGTGCTGCCAAGCGCCAGCTTTTCAGCACTCATGCAAGAGATGAGCCGAAAAGGTTTGGGCGCTTCTGCCATCGTCAATGAATCACAGCACATCTTAGGTATCTTTACCGATGGTGATTTGCGCCGCTTGGTTGAGAAGGGTCTCGATTTGAGATTGCTGCAGGCCAAAGATGTGATGCATGCCAATCCACGTACCGTCAATCAGAACGCACTGGCAGTCGAGGCGGCAGAGTTGATGGAGCAATTCAAAATTACCAGAGTGTTGGTGGTGAACGATGCCCATGAGTTGTGCGGTGCGCTAAACACCAACGACCTGATGCGTGCCAAAGTCATTTAATTGGCAACACAACACGCCAAACCACGCGCCTCATGAAACCCATACAAGCCGCTTTGAATTTTCCACCCGAGTTGTTGCTTCAAGCACAAGGCGTGAAGGTCGCGTTCTTTGACGTCGATGGTGTCCTGACCGATGGCGGTTTGTATTTTTCCGAACAAGGCGAAACCCTCAAGCGTTTCAACACCTTGGATGGCCATGGACTCAAACTCTTAAAACATGCCGGCATCACACCGGTCATCATCACGGGTCGCGACTCTGCACCATTGCGCTTGCGCCTCAAGGCTCTGGGCATCGAACACGCACGTTTTGGCACCGAAGACAAACTGCCAGCGGCCGAAGAATTTTTAAATACGCTGGGCTTGGGTTGGCATCAGGCTGCTGCCATGGGCGATGACTGGCCCGATTTGCCCGTGATGCAACATGCCGCGTTTGCCTGCGCGCCCCTGAATGCACATGCCCAAGCTTTGGCACTGTCAGACTATGTCACTGTACGAAAAGGCGGAGAAGGTGCTGCACGTGAATTTTGTGATGTGTTGCTCGTGGCCAGCGGTCAGTATGCGCAACTGTTATCACGCGTTGGCACACCCACAGCAACATGATGGAAAGCATTCGCCGTAGCTTAGACAGGTTGGCCTTGTACCTGCCGGGTATTCTCATGGCCCTTTTTGCATTGGGAAGTTGGTGGCTGGTGAGAAGTCTGCCAACGATCTTGAACGACGCGCCAACCAAATCTGTGCGCTACGAGCCAGACTATTATTTAGAGCAATTTTCAGTCAAGTCTTTTGACAAGCAAGGTCGCTTAACGCGCGAAGTTACGGGCCATCGCGCAAAACATTTTCCCGACACCGACACGCTGGAAATCAGCAATGTGACTTTGCGGGGCCAAAACCCCAACGGCCAACGCAATGATGTCTTTTCCGCCAACAACATGCAGTTGAACAGCAAATCGGGTGAATACGAGTTAACTGGTCAGGTGCGCGGCGTCATTGCCCCAGGCAAGCCTTAAGCCAAAGCCCTCCATTATTGAAAGAGTCTCATGCAGCCATTGGTTTTCATCACGGGTGCTTCCAGCGGCATTGGTCAAGCATTGGCACTTCGATATCACCAAGCTGGTTGGCGCTTGGCACTGGTGGCACGGCGGTTAAGCGAGATGCAGGCATGGTGTGAACAGCAAGGCATTTCGGCCGAGTCAGCCCGTTGTTATCAAGCCGATGTCAGCCAAGTCGACAGCATTTTGGCGGCGGCCAAAGCATGCATGACAGACATGGGTGTGCCCAATGTGGTCATTGCCAATGCGGGCATCAGCATTGGCATGGACACCCGCATTCGCGAGGACTTGGATGTGCTTTCGCAAGTCATGACCACCAATGTGGTCGGCATGGCAGCCACCTTTCACCCGTTCATTGAGGCCATGAAAACTCGCGCACAAACTCAAGGCGCTGCAAGCGCAGGCGCCTTGGTGGGCATTGCCAGTGTGGCAGGCATTCGCGGTATGCCGGGTCATGCCGCTTATTGCGCTAGCAAAGCAGCGGCCATCAGTTATTGCGAGAGTTTGCGCGGTGAGCTCAAGCCTGAAGGTTTCAGGGTGGTCACACTTGCGCCCGGTTACATCAAAACCCCATTGACTTCGAAGAACAGATTTCCCATGCCTTTCTTGATGTCTGCCGACGACTTTGCGCATCAAGCCTATCAAGCGATCGAGCAGGGCGCGAGTTTTAAAGTCATCCCCACACCCATGGCTTGGGTGGCCAGGCTGTTGCGAATTTTGCCGGATGCTTTGTTTGATCGGGCGTTTAAAAATCAACCGCGAAAACATCGCGCCCAAGAACACTAAGCTGAAAGAAATCATTGACCCATGAAAAAAGCCCTGCATGCAGGGCTTCTTTTTTGAGATGCACCTTTAAGTGCAAGTGCAATGCTGAGGTGCGTTAGCGATTAATAACCGCCGCCGCCTTCGCGACGTCCACCACCACCGTTACCGCCGCCACGTGGGCCAGAGCCGTAAGGGCTGCGGAAACCAGACTCGCCGCCGCCTTCGCGACGACCACCGCCGCCGCCGCCGTAGCCGCCGCCACCGCCACCGCCGCCGTAGCCGCCACCGCCGCCACCACCACCGTAACCGCCGCCGCCTTCACGACGACCGCCGCCACCAAAGCCACCACCACCGGAACGGGGAGGACGCTCTTCCATGGGACGTGCTTCGTTAACAACAACACTGCGACCGCCCAAAGGCTGGCCGTTCATGCCGTTGATTGCAGATTGAGCTTCATCATCAGAGCCCATTTCCACAAAACCAAAGCCTTTGGAGCGACCGGTGTCGCGTTCCATCATGACTTTAGCGCTGGTTACGGAACCGAACTGGCCGAAGGCCTGCTCTAAATCACCGTCACGAACCGAGTACGGCAGGTTGCCGACGTATAGTTTTTTGCCCATTGAAAGGGACTCCTCTAAACACAGAAACAAAAGCGATGGAGCCCCAAAAACGCATCAACAAACCTAAAAACCTCGGAAGGAAGCGAAACTGACACCGGTACACCGCGAACTAAACACACGCCTTCAAGACGTGTGCTGAGACATTATGGGCCACAAATCAAGGCCTTTGGCAAGTTAAATCTTTGAAAGGCCTTTATTTACTTGGGATTAGACGTTTTTTTGTCTCATTACCAGCTTGATTCGCGGTCAGGCGAAGCGCTGATTCTGTGAACGCTCAGGTCTGCTCCTTCGTATTCCTCTTCAGGCGTCATCTTCAATCCCATGGTCATCTTTAAGACGCCGTAGACCAAGGTTCCGCCCAACAGGGCCCAGGCCACGCCCATCAAAGTACCCATCAACTGGGCTTGAAAACTCACACCACCCAGGCCGCCAAAGGACTGCAAACCAAAAATACCGGCGGCAATGCCACCCCATGCGCCACAAATACCGTGCATTGGCCAAACCCCCAGCACATCATCAATTTGCCATTTGTTTTGCGTGAGCGTGAACATGAGCACAAACAATGCGCCCGCCACCGCGCCAACGGCCAAAGCGCCGAAGGGGTGCATCAGGTCGGAGCCTGCACACACAGCCACCAAGCCCGCCAAGGGGCCATTGTG